>NZ_JBEAKW010000051.1:0-95645 GCF_040065795.1 Klebsiella sp. JB_Kp004
TCTTTTTCCGCCGCCGCCAGCCGGTTGACCAACGGCTGTTTGTCGGCGTTAAGGGTTTTGACCTGGTCGAGGGTGGTCTGCTGCGCCTTCTCTGCCGCGGCGAGCCGGTTAGCCAGCGTCTGCTTATCTGTATTCAGAGCGGTGAGGCTGGCGCTGAGCCGTTTATTTTCAGCTGCGGCTTGCTGAAGCTGTGACGTTAATTGTTGGATCTGCTTCAGCGCGGCGGCCTGACTTTGCTGCAGAGTCGTATTCTGGACTGCGCCTTCTTTTTTAATTAACGCCTCATTTTTCGCGGTGGCGGCGGTTAAGGCGATCTGTAATTCTTTTATTTTGTTATTTAAGGCCGCTTGCTCATTCGCGATGGAGGTTTCTGTGGCCGGAGTGTTAGCAAGCTGTTTTTTTAATTGCTGAATAGTTTTATTTTTTTGCTCAATCGTCGCCTGCTGGCTGACGATTCTTTTTTGCAATTGTGCGGTATTGGGCGTCTTTTTTTTATTATCCGCAGGTTGACGATCGCCGGACGTTTGCTTTGCGGTTGCAGCATCGCTTTTTTCATGCGCCTGGGTTTGCTGCTGGGCGTAGTCAAGAAACGCCGGCGCGGCGCCGGCGAAGAAAGGTGTTGAAAGCGCCAGCGCCGCGACGAGCATCAGCAGGGGCGCGTTGAGGGTCAGCGTGGCGGCTCTGTTCATGGCTGCTTGCTTTCACCCCGCTGTACCAGGCTATCGATTAGCGTTTTCTGAATATCGGCGCACAATTTGATGGATTTAAACTGATACATGGAGTCAATGCCAAGCCGGGTGGGATCCGCCACTTTCTCGCGCACGCTGTTATATTGTGACGCCGCACGCACTAAGGCATTGAAGTCATTGCTGAGTTTGGTTGCCTGCTGTGGGTTAACCTCTTTTAGCGAGTCCAGCGCCTGTCGGCAGGATTCAATGCGCGCTTGTTCGCTGGCCGCTCGCTCCTGCTCTGCTTGCTGCTGCGACGTTAGCGGGGTGGTGAGCGGTTTTACCTGCTGGCGAGGGGCGGTATTGCTACAGCCGGCTAATAACATAGCGGCAAGTGGAATAATACGAAGAGTCAGCGAGATATTCACAATTTCAGTCCATGAAGTAGATATATTTTCAACGGATTCTAAAAGGCTGCTTTTTATTTTGCAATATATCGTTAGGGATATTTTGTTGTTTTTATCTGCCAGGGCTGTTAGTACGGGTTTAATTTATTTATTGGCTTGATATATTGCGAGGTAGATAAAATTTATTTTGTATAAAATAATAATGGTAAATACTAAAGGCGGGTGAGTCGGGAAAAAGCGCGGCGCGTTGCCGCCCGCGCGGGAAATTATTTGACGTAAGCCAGCAGGCTAAGTGAATCGCGGGCCAGCGCTTTACATTTTTTCGCCGTCGGAAGGTTAATGCCGCTGAGATCGCGATAGCTGTCTTCGCCAAGCGCTTTCATGTTGTAGCTGTCGTAGTTGCTCAGGTCCCATTGGTTCTGCTGGGCAAAGAACACCAGGGCGCGACGGATCTGCGTGTTGGGCAGGTTCTGGTAGCCACAGTCGTTTTTCAGAAACACAAAAACCGCGGTTAAATCAGCCATGTCTTCCGCTTCTGATTCGCTGAGCGCGTAGCTGTTGGCGGAGAGAGTAAGCAGGCTGCCGAGTACCATTGTTCTGAAAAGCGTCTTCATTTTTTCTACCGTTAGATCACCGACGCTTCAAATTAGCATACTTCTTTACACAGCGCCGATCTTTATTCTTACTCTTCTGCTTGACCTTCCCGTTACGGTAGGGTTTAAGCTCAAATATTCGCCCGCAGAATAAAAGGATGTGAATATGCAACGTCGAGACTTCCTGAAACTGACCGCCGCGGTCAGCATGGCCAGCGCGTTACCGCTTTGGAGCCGTGCGGTCTTTGCGGCCAGTCGCCCGGCCCTGCCGGTACCGCCGCTGTTGACGGCTGATGCGCGCAACCGTATCGCGCTGACCATCCAGGCGGGCAAAACGCAGTTTGGCGCTTTGAACGCCACCACCTGGGGGTATAACGGTTCGCTACTGGGTCCCGCGCTGCAGCTGACGCAGGGGAAGGCTATCACGGTGGACATTACCAACCAGCTGGCAGAGGAGACGACGCTGCACTGGCATGGTCTGGAGGTACCCGGCGAAGTCGACGGAGGACCGCAGGGGGTCATCGCCCCGGGCGCCACTCGGACGGTGAGCTTCACGCCAACGCAGCGGGCGGCCACCTGCTGGTTTCACCCGCATCAGCACGGGACCACCGGTCGGCAGGTGGCGATGGGGCTGGCGGGGCTGGTGCTGATCGAGGATGAAGAGAGCGGACGCCTGCTGTTGCCGAAGCAGTGGGGAATCGATGATGTACCGGTGATTGTGCAGGACAAGAAATTTACCGCCGCTGGCGAAATTGATTATCAGCTGGATGTGATGAGCGCTGCCGTCGGCTGGTTTGGCGATACGCTGCTGACCAATGGCGCTCTCTATCCTGAACATGCCGCCCCGCGAGGCTGGCTACGTCTGCGCTTGCTGAACGGCTGTAATGCCCGTTCTCTCAATTTTGCGGCCAGCGATAAGCGCCCGCTGTACGTGGTGGCCAGCGACGGCGGTCTGCTGGCAGAGCCGGTGAAGGTCAATGAATTACCGGTCTTGATGGGGGAGCGTTTTGAGGTGCTGGTGGACACCAGCGACGGCAAACCTTTTGATCTGGTGACCCTGCCGGTGAGCCAGATGGGCATGGCCATTGCGCCTTTTGATAAACCACAGCCGGTACTGCGCGTCCAGCCGCTGGTCATTCCTGCCTCCGGCAAGCTGCTGGATACCCTGGCCGCTATGCCGGCGCTACCTTCTCTGACGGGGCTGACGCAGCGTCAGCTCCAGCTGTCGATGGATCCGATGCTCGACAGGATGGGCATGCAGGCGCTGATGGAGAAATATGGCGATCAGGCGATGGCAGGAATGGATCACGGCATGATGGGGCATGGCGGGATGGGCGACATGGGGAATATGCACCATGGCGACATGAACAACATGAACCACGGGTCCGGCATGGATCATGGCATGTCGTCGGGCAAGGGATTTGATTTCCATAACGCCAACCGCATCAACGGCAAAGCCTTCGACATGAATGTGCCGATGTTCGCCGCCGCCAGAGGCCAGTATGAGCGCTGGGTGATTTCGGGTAAGGGCGACATGATGCTGCATCCGTTCCATATCCACGGCACCCAGTTCCGCATCCTGAGCGAAAACGGCAAGCCGCCAGCGGCGCATCGTCGCGGCTGGAAAGACACCGTGCGTGTGGAAGGGGACGTGAGTGAAGTATTAGTGAAGTTTGATCATCCGGCGCCGAAGGAGTTTGCCTATATGGCCCACTGCCACCTGCTGGAACATGAAGACACCGGGATGATGTTGGGGTTCACGGTTTAGGGCGGTATAGCCCGGGCGCGTGGGAGAGGGGATAAAGACAAAAAAAAACGGCAACTTTCGTTGCCGTTTTGCGTTTTATTTCGCCTCATCCGGGAGCGCATAGGCGACGATATAATCGCCCATTTTGGTCCCGAACGAGCCGTGACCGCCGGCAGAGATGACAACATACTGTTTGCCATTCACTTCGTAGGTCATCGGGGTGGCCTGACCGCCGGCTGGCAGACGGGCTTCCCACAGCTTCTCACCGTTGCTCATATTGTACGCGCGCAGGTAGTTATCCGCGGTCGCGCCGATGAACAGAACGTTGCCCGCCGTGGAGATCGGACCGCCCAGCATCGGCATACCCATGGTGAATGGGAGTTTAACCGGCATCGGGAACGGCAGGCTGTCCTGCGGGGTACCGATACGTTTTTTCCATACCACTTCGTTAGTTTTCAGATCCAGCGCGGAGATATAGCCCCAGGCCGGCTGTTTGCACGGCAGACCGAACGGCGACAGGAACGGGTTCAGGGTGACGCCGTACGGGACGCCGTACTGCGGCTGCACGCCGGACTCGGTGCCTGAGCCTTTCGCATCTTTCGGCGGCTCCATTGGGTTGCCCGGGCCGCGTGGGATCAGTTTAGAGACGAACGGCAGCGCCATCGGGTTGGCGATAGCCACCTGACGGTTCGGATCGACGGAGATACCGCCCCATTCAAACATCCCCAGGTTACCCGGGAAGACGAGGGTGCCCTGCTCAGATGGCGGGGTGAAGATACCCTCATAGCGCATCTGATGGAAAATCACGCGGCACACCAGCTGGTCGAACATGGTGGCGCCCCACATGTCCGCCCCGGTCAGATCTTTCTTCGGACGGAAGCTCAGATCGGAGAACGGCTGGGTTTTGGCGACGTAATCGCCTTTGGCGGCGCCCTGCGGAACCGGTTTTTCCGGGGCAGGGACCACCAGCTCGCCGTTACGGCGATCCAGCACGAAGATGTTGCCGGTTTTCGCCGGAGCATAGACGACCGGCACGGTTTTGCCGTTGACTTCAATGTCAGCCAGCGTCGGCTGGGAAGGCATGTCCATATCCCACAGATCGTGGTGGACGGTCTGGTAGCTCCAGGCCAGCTTACCGGTGGTGGCGTTCAGCGCGACAATCGAGCTGGCATAGCGCTCTTGCTCCGGCGTGCGGTTACCGCCCCAGATATCCGGAGTGGTCACGCCCATCGGCAGATAGACCAGATCCAGTTTGGCGTCGTAGGCGGCAGGCGCCCAGGAGTTGGGTGAGTTGAGCGTGAAGTGATGCTCATCGCTTGGGATGGCGTTCGGATCTTTCGCGCCCGGATCGAAGGCCCACAGCAGTTTACCAGTATTCACATCAAAGCCGCGGATCACGCCTGACGGCTCGCGGGTAGAGAAGTTATCGGTAACTGCGCCGGCAATCACGATGGTCTTATCGGTGATAATCGGCGGGGAAGTGGGTTCATACATGCCCGGCGTGGTCACCGGCATGTTGGTCTGCAGGTTGAGAATACCTTTGTTGGCAAAGGTTTCGCACAGCTTACCGTTGTCGGCGTTCACTGCGAACAGGCGACCATCGTTCACCGGCAGGATAATGCGGCGCGGACAGTCGGCGACGACGTCGGCAGGGGCGTTATCCGCTTTCGCTTCGTGATACGAGACACCGCGGCAGGTGACGTGCTGGAACGACGGGTCGGCGTTCAGCTGCGGGTCAAAATGCCACTTCTCTTTACCGGAGGCGGCGTCAAGCGCGAACAGACGCTGGTGGGCGGTACACAGGAAGAGCGTGTCGCCGACTTTAATCGGCGTCACTTCGTTAGTGATTTCACCCGGATCGTTCGGCTGTTTCAGGTCGCCGGTGCGGAACACCCAGGCTTCCTTCAGGTTCTTCACGTTGTCGGCGTTAATCTGCTTCAGCGGGGAGAAGCGCTGGCCTTCCTGGTTGCGGCCATAGGCCGGCCAGTCGCCGTCAGCAACGTTGGAGATCGGCGCCGCCGGGGTGGCGTCGGCGCTCAGAGTGCCGTTGATCTCCTGCGGGTCGTTAAAACCAGCCCAGGTCAGCATGCCGCCGCTGATCAGCAAGGCGACGACCAGCGCGCCTACGGCGCCAGCGGAAGGCACCGGCAGACGACGCCAGACAAAGGGCAGGATCAGCCAGATACCAAAGAAGACGAGGATATCGCTACGCGGCGTCAGCGCCCAGAAGTCGAAGCCGACTTCCCAGACGCCCCAGATCATGGTTGCCAGCAGCAGCGCGGCGTACAGCCACAGCGCAGCGCGCTTGCCGCGGAACAGCATCACGGTCACGCCCAGCATCACCAGACCGGCGACGGGGTAGTACCAGGAGCCGCCAAGCACGACCAGCCATGCTCCGCCGATTAAAAGATAGAGGCCGCAGAACGCTGCAAATAGCGCAGTCAGCGTCACCAGGAGCCTTGATTGTTGAGACTTTGTTTCAGCCATAGAAAGTTACTCATGTGTTTGTTAATTTTTTAACTGCAATTAATTATAGGTTTTAACAAGTGTGATCGGAATCACAAATATGGCTTTATTAATCCCTGCACCGCAGATTTCTTTTTGCTGGTATACTGGATGGCTTGCCGGTCATCGTCGGGGCGAAAGCAGCGGCTTTGATGATTTATATTTAGAATCAAATGGTTAGTCTTATGAAACATACTGTAGAAGTGATGATCCCGGAATCCGAGATCAAAGCGCGCATCGCGGAACTGGGTCGTCAAATCAACGAACATTATCAGGACAGCGGCAGCGAAATGGTGCTGGTGGGGCTGCTGCGCGGCTCGTTTATGTTCATGGCCGACCTGTGCCGTGAAGTGCAGGTGCCGCATGAAGTCGATTTTATGACCGCCTCGAGCTACGGCAGCGGCATGTCCACTACCCGTGATGTGAAAATCCTCAAAGATCTGGACGAAGACATCCGTGGTAAAGACGTTCTGATCGTGGAAGATATCATCGACTCCGGCAATACCCTGTCTAAAGTGCGTGAGATCCTCAGCTTGCGCGAGCCGAAGTCGCTGGCCATTTGTACGCTGCTGGATAAACCAAGCCGCCGTGAAGTGAATGTTCCGGTTGAGTTCGTCGGTTTCGCCATTCCGGACGAGTTCGTGGTGGGCTACGGTATCGACTACGCTCAGCGCTACCGCCATCTGCCGTATATTGGCAAAGTCACCCTGCTGGACGAGTAAGGGGATATCCCACTCTGGCGCGCGCGCCAGAGTGGCTAAGTCTGAAGGCTATTTGTGGTTGATGTGCTTGATCTTGAGGTTGGAGATCCCGTGGCGATAGCGCTGTTCAAGGGTTTCCCGGCTCACGGCGGTCACATCCAGATCGCGCAGCAGTCCGTCGTGAATGCCATATGCCCAGCCGTGGATGGTCACCTTCTGTCCGCGCTTCCACGCCGATTGCATAATCGTCGAATGTCCCAGGTTGTACACCTGCTCCATTACGTTCAGTTCACAAAGGGTATCCAGACGGCGCTCCTCCGGCATTTCCCCCAGCAGCGAGCTGTGTTTAAACCAGATATCGCGGATATGCAGCAGCCAGTTGTCGATGAGCCCCAGCTCCGGGTTCTCCACCGCCGCCTGTACGCCGCCGCAGCCGTAGTGGCCGCAGATAATAATGTGCTCGACTTCGAGAACATCGACGGCATACTGCACCACCGACAGGCAGTTGAGGTCGGTGTGGATCACCAGATTCGCCACGTTACGATGCACAAACAGTTCGCCTGGCTCCAGGCCGGTGAGTCGCTCAGCGGGAACGCGGCTGTCAGAACAGCCAATCCACAGGAAGCGCGGTTTCTGCGTTTGCGACAGTTTCTCAAAAAAGCCGGGGTCCTCTTCCACCAGCATTTTTGACCATAGTGCATTGTTGCTGATGAGTGTATCTATATCATTCATGGACGTTATCGGCCTGTAACCAAGTAAGTGCGTTGCGCTAATATAGGGTAAGCTCACCTTTTTTAAAACCATCTTAACCCGTGATGCTTCCGGCTGCAGATGCGCTGGCCGCGCCACTACAGCGCAAACGTCAGTCAGGCGGGTTAATGACGTGTCATGACACGAGAAGAGATATTTAATGACCATTGCTCTGGAATTAAAACAGCTCAAAAAAACCTACCCCGGCGGGGTTCAGGCACTGCGGGGAATTGACCTGCAGGTTGAAGCGGGGGATTTCTATGCCCTGCTGGGCCCGAACGGGGCGGGAAAATCCACGACGATCGGCATCATCAGCTCGCTGGTGAACAAAACCTCCGGTCAGGTCAATGTCTTTGGCTACGATCTGGAGAAAGATGTCGTCAACGCCAAGCGCCAGCTTGGCCTGGTGCCGCAGGAGTTTAACTTTAACCCGTTCGAGACCGTGCAGCAGATCGTCGTTAACCAGGCGGGCTACTACGGCGTTGAGCGTAAAGAAGCCATCGCCCGCAGCGAAAAGTACTTAAAACAGCTCGATCTGTGGGAAAAACGCAGCGAACGCGCGCGGATGCTTTCCGGCGGGATGAAGCGCCGCCTGATGATCGCTCGCGCGTTGATGCATGAGCCGAAGCTGCTGATCCTCGACGAGCCGACCGCCGGCGTCGATATCGAACTACGCCGCTCGATGTGGGGCTTCCTCAAGGATCTCAACGATCGCGGAACCACCATTATTCTGACCACTCACTATCTGGAAGAGGCCGAAATGCTGTGCCGCAACATCGGCATCATCCAGCACGGTACGCTGGTGGAAAACACCTCGATGAAAGCGCTGCTGTCGAAGCTGAAATCAGAGACCTTTATTCTCGACCTCGCGCCAAAAAGCCCGGTGCCGAAGCTCGAGGGCTACCAGTATCAGCTGGTCGATACCTCGACGCTGGAAGTGGAGGTCCTGCGCGAGCAGGGGATTAACAGCGTTTTCGCGCAGCTGAGCGCCCAGGGGGTGCAGGTATTGAGTATGCGTAACAAAGCCAACCGTCTGGAAGAGCTGTTTGTCACCCTGGTGCATGAGCGAAAAGGAGAGTCAGCATGATGCAGCTTTATTGGGTCGCGCTGAAAAGCATCTGGACCAAAGAGATCCACCGTTTTATGCGCATCTGGGTGCAGACGCTGGTGCCGCCGGTGATCACCATGACCCTGTACTTCGTGATTTTCGGTAACCTGATCGGGTCGCGCATCGGCGAGATGCATGGCTTTACCTACATGCAGTTTATCGTGCCGGGCCTGATCATGATGGCGGTGATCACCAACGCTTACGCCAACGTCGCCTCGTCGTTCTTCAGCGCCAAGTTTCAGCGCAACATTGAGGAGCTGCTGGTGGCGCCGGTGCCGACGCACGTGATTATCGCCGGCTACGTGGGCGGCGGGGTGGCGCGCGGGCTGTGCGTGGGTATCCTGGTGACCGCGGTGTCGCTGTTCTTTGTGCCGTTCCAGGTTCACTCCTGGCTGTTTGTCGCCCTGACGCTGCTCCTCACCGCGGTGCTGTTCTCGCTGGCCGGACTGCTGAACGCGGTGTTTGCCAAGACCTTCGATGACATCAGCCTGATCCCGACCTTTGTGTTGACGCCGCTGACCTATCTCGGCGGGGTGTTCTACTCGCTGACCCTGCTGCCGCCGTTCTGGCAGGGGCTGTCGCATCTGAACCCCATCGTCTACATGATCAGCGGCTTCCGCTTCGGCTTCCTCGGTATCAACGATGTGCCGCTGGTGACCACCTTTGCGGTGCTGGTGGTCTTCATCGTCGCCTTCTATCTCCTCTGCTGGTCGTTAATCCAGCGCGGTCGCGGCCTGCGTAGCTGATACTCATCACGGTTAGCGCTTCCGGACGTCAATACGCGAAGCGCTAACCGCTTATCTTTGACCCCCATCACCGATACGCCATCTTCCCCTTGCTACATTATTGGCTGGCTAAGGAGGGAAGCATGCTTGGTTGGGTCATTACCTGCCACGATGAGCTGGCGCAGGAGATGCTGGATCGTCTTGAACAAAAATTTGGTCCGCTGGCCCAGTGCCGGGCGGTCAATTACTGGCGCAATCTCAGCAGCAATATGTTGAGCCGGATGATGTGCGATGCGCTGCATGCCACCGACTCCGGGGACGGGGTCATTTTCCTAACCGACAGAACCGGCGCGGCGCCTTATCGGGCCGCGGCGCTGATGAGCCACAAACATACCCACTGCGAAGTGATCTCCGGCGTCAGCTATTCATTACTTGAAGGAATGTATCTGCTGCGGGACACGTTAAGCAGCGAGGCGTTTCGCCAGGCTATCGTCAGCGCGGGGGGGCCGATGGTGAGCAGCCTGTGGCATCAGCAGCAGAAGAACCCCCCGTTCCGGTTGCGTCATGATACCTTTGGAAATTAAGCAGCGGGACAGATGCCGCTTTTGTTACAATAACCGCCGTTGATGGTTTACCGGTTCGATGCGCATGCTTGCCCGATTTTTTACTCTGCTTCTTTTACTGACCTCACTCAGCGCCTCCGCCAGTCTGCTTAGCCAGCAGGGCAAACCTGTGCGCTATATGCAAACCACCGAAGACGCGGTGATCTGGGCGCAGGTGGGGAACCATGTGGTCAGCGTGGGCAATGTGCGTGCCGGGCAGATCCTCGCGGTTGTCCCGACGGCGGCTGATTACTATGAGTTTCGCTTCGGCTTCGGCACCGGGTTTATTGACAAGGGCCATCTGGAGCCAGTGCAGGGGAAGCAGCGGGTGGAGGACCGTCTGGGGGATCTCAATAAGCCGCTGAGTAACCAGAATTTACTCACCTGGAAAGATACACCGCTCTATGACGCTCCCTCAGTGAGCAGCGCGCCGTTCGGCACGCTGGCCAATAATCTGCGCTATCCGATCCTCAGCAAGCTGAAAGACCGCCTCAATCAGACCTGGTTTCAGATCCGCATTGGCGATCGGCTGGCGTGGGTCAGCAGTCTGGATGCGCAGGAGGATAACGGGATCCCCGTGCTGACCTATCACCATATTCTGCGTGACGAAGAGAACACCCGTTTCCGCCATACCTCGACCACCACCTCGGTACGCGCCTTCAATAACCAGATGACCTGGCTGCGGGATCAGGGGTATACCACGCTGACCCTGTATCAGCTGGAAGGCTACGTGCGCAATAAAATTAACCTTCCGGCGCGGGCAGTCGCCATTACCTTCGATGACGGTTTGAAATCGGTAAACCGCTACGCCTATCCGGTGTTGAAACAGTATGGCTTCCACGCCACCGCTTTTATTATCTCTTCGCGCATCAAGCGTCATCCGCAGCAATGGGATCCGAAATCGCTGCAGTTCATGAGCATTTCTGAGCTCCGGCAGATCCAGGACGTCTTTGACATTCAGTCGCATACCCACTTCCTGCACCGGGTAGACGCCGGCCGGCGGCCGATCTTATTCAGCCGCAATTACCATAATATTCTGTTTGATTTTGCCCGTTCGCGCCGGGCGCTGAGTCAGTTTAATCCACATGTGCTCTACCTTTCCTATCCCTTCGGCGGCTATAACGCCACGGCGGTGCAGGCGGCGAATGACGCCGGGTTTCATATGGCGGTGACGACGGTGCGTGGGAAGGTGAAGCCGGGGGACAATCCGTTTCTGCTAAAGCGGTTATATATCTTACGCACGGATTCGCTGGAGACGATGTCGCGGCTGATCAGTAACCAGCCGCAGGGGTAAACTTCGGCGCTGCGCCTGAGCGCAGCGCCGTGGTCATCAGGCGACCTGCACCGGAATCGCTTTCGCCTGGCGCTTCATTTCGTTGTCGCCTTCGAAGTAGGCGATGTTGGGCTGCCAGCGGCGCGCCTCTTCGTCAGACATGGTGACGAAGCTGGCGATGATCAGGATATCGCCGACGCTGGCGCAGTGCGCGGCGGCGCCGTTAACGGAGATGATTCTGGAACCCCGCTCGGCGGCAATGGCGTAGGTGGAGAAACGGTTGCCGTTGGTGACGTTCCAGAGGTGAATGGTCTCATTCTCCAGAATACCGGCCGCATCCAGGAAATCCTGGTCAATGGCGCAGGAACCTTCATAGTGCAGGTCAGCCTGCGTCACTTTTACGCGGTGGAGCTTGCCCTGCAGCATATTACGCATCATAACTTCTACCCTTCAACCTTAATGTAGCAGAGCGGACACGACGTCCGCCCTGAGAAAAGCCCGGGCAAGTATTGCCCGATTTTTACCCGCTGTCTACTGACCGAGCGTGACGATCTGGTTGTCGATCAGGCGGGCCTGACCGAGCCAGGCGGCCATCAGGATCACCGCGCGCTGGCTGGCGTCGGTCAGCTCAAGCAGGGTGTCGGCATCGCGGATCTGAATGTCGTCGGCGCGGAAACCTTTCTCGTTCAGCTCCTGCTCGGCGATAGCGATGATCTCGTCGAGCTGACGGTCGCCGGCGGCCAGTTTTTCCGCCACCGCGCTCAGCACTTTATACAGACCGGGGGCGATTTTGCGCTGGTCGGCGGTCAGATAGCCGTTACGCGAGCTCAGCGCCAGGCCATCCTTCGCGCGGACGATCGGCACGCCGATAATATCGATATCGTAGCCCATGTCGGCAACCATCTTGCGGATCAGCGCCAGCTGCTGGAAGTCTTTCTCGCCAAAGCAGGCGACGTCTGGCTGAACCAGGTTGAACAGCTTACTGACGATGGTCGACACGCCGCGAAAATGGCCCGGACGGCTGGCGCCTTCCAGCATAGTGGACAGGCCGGGGACGTCGACGTAGGTCTGGCCTTCGGTGCCCTGCGGGTAGACTTCCGCCGGCGTCGGCGCGAAGACAAAGTCGACATGACGCTTGTTCAGCTTTTCGCAATCATCCTGCAGGGTGCGCGGGTAGCGCGCCAGGTCATCGGCGCGGTCAAACTGCATCGGATTGACGAAAATACTGACCACCACCACGTCCGCGCTGGCTTTGGCTTCATCAACCAGCTTCATATGACCATCATGCAGGTTGCCCATCGTCGGGACCAGCGCGATACGCTTGCCTTCCTGACGCAGACGGCGGATATGCTGACGCAGCAGCGGCACGGATTCTATAATCAGCACAACAAGACTCCTTAATGGAAACTGTGTTCTTCGCCCGGATAGACCCCGGATTCGACTTCGGCAATATACTGCCGCACCGCGGCGCGGATGTCGCCCGCCTCGGCAAGGAAATTCTTGGCAAATTTCGGAATGTGGCCGCCGGTAATGCCGAAAGCGTCATGCATCACCAGGATCTGCCCATCGGTGACGTTGCCCGCGCCGATGCCGATCACCGGAATGGTCAGGGCTTCGGTGATGCGTTTCGCCAGGGCGACCGGGACGCACTCCAGCACCAGCAGCTGCGCGCCTGCCGCTTCCAGCGCTAACGCGTCTTCAAACAGGGTCTGCGCCGCATCGCCGCGGCCCTGCACTTTATAGCCACCAAATACGTTCACCGACTGCGGCGTCAGGCCGAGGTGGCCGCAAACCGGCACCGCGCGTTCCGCCAGCATCCTCACGGTCTCGGCCAGCCAGGCGCCGCCTTCGAGTTTGACCATATTGGCGCCGGCGCGCATCACGATGGCGGCATTTTCGAAGGTCTGCTCCGGCGTGGCGTAGGCCATAAACGGCAGGTCGGCGAGCAGCAGGCTGTTCGGCGCGCCGCGGCGGACGGCGCGGGTGTGATAGGCGATATCTTCCACGGTGACCGGCAGGGTGGAGTCGTGACCCTGCACCGTCATTCCCAGCGAGTCGCCCACCAGCAGCACATTAATGCCTTCATCGGCGAACAGCTTCGCGAAGCTATGGTCGTAGGCGGTAATGGTGGCAAAGCGCTTCTTTTCCTGTTTGCATTTCTGCAGCAGGGCAATGGTGGTCGGTTTCATAACATTTCCTGATGATGAAAGTCATATTAACCGGCATTCTAACAGCAGCATTTAGAGGGGCAATGATTTTGGGCAACCGATTACGACGATCGCCGTAAATGCTAAAAAAGGAGAGGGAATTACCAGATAGCGGGTTTTGTCGCGCCGAGATCATCCAGTACGGTACGCAGCGCAGGGCCGTCAGGAAAGCGGAGGTCCGGGGCGATCTCGAACAGCGGCCAGAGCATAAAGCCGCGGTTTTTCATATCGTAGTGCGGAACGGTCAGACGCTCGCTGTTAATGACCGCATCGCCAAACAGCATGATATCGAGATCGAGGGTGCGCGGCCCCCAGCGTTCGGCTTTGCGCACCCGACCCTGCTGCAGCTCAATGCGCTGGGTGTGATCGAGCAGCGCCTCGGGGGCCAGCGTGGTTTCCAGCGCGACGGCGGCGTTGAGATAATCCGGCTGATCCTGCGGGCCCAGCGGCGGCGTGCGGTAGAACGAAGAGACGTTCACCACGCGGCTGTAAGGTATTTCGCCCAGGGCGCGGATAGCCGCCTGCACCTGCGCCAGTGGCGAAGCGAGGTTACTGCCGAGGGCGATATAGACCAGGGTCATGCGTTACCCTGGCGCGGCGCGCGCTTGCGCGGACGGCGGTGGCGACGGCGCGGCGCCGGATCGTCCCCGAGGTCGTTGAGCATATCTTTTTGCGCTGGCGGCGCGGCGACCTGGAATTCGCCCCACCATTTGGTCAGACGCTGCAGTTCGCCGTTGTTTTCAGCGCCGGCGCGTAGCTCCAGCAGATCGTAGGCGGCGCGGAATTTCGGATGCTCCATCAGCTTCCAGGCGCGTTTGCCCTGGCGACGGGACATGCGCAGCTGCAACTGCCAGATATCGCGGATCAGGGTGGTGATGCGCTTAGGGATCGCCAGCGTACGGCAGGCTTCGTCCAGTACGTCGTTCATCGCCAGCGCGAAGGCGTCATAGTACGCCAGGCCGCTCTCCTGAGCGATTTTTTGCGCTGTTTCCAGCAGCGGATACCAGAACATCACCGAGAAGAGGAAGGCCGGATTGACGCGCATGTCGTTATGAATGCGGGTGTCGGTGTTCTTCAGCACCTGGTTGATGATCCGCTCCATCGGGCTATCGCCGCGCTCGGTAAAGTAGCGGGTGATGGTCGGGAACAGCGGCTGGAACAGGTTGTATTCCCGCAGCAGTAGGTAGGTCTGATAGCCATGCCCGGCCTGCAGCAGCTTGAGCACTTCTTCGAACAGGCGCGCCGGCGGCACGTCGTGGAGCAGGGCGGCCAGCCGCGGCAGCGGTTCGGCCGTTTCCGGGCTGATGGTCATATCCAGCTTGGCGGCGAAGCGCACCGCGCGCAGCATGCGTACCGGATCCTCGCGATAGCGGGTTTCCGGATTGCCGATCAGGCGGATCACGCCGTCCTGCAGATCCTTCATGCCGCCGACGTAGTCGCGCACGGTAAAGTCCGCCACGCTGTAATAGAGGCTGTTAATGGTGAAGTCGCGACGCTGGGCGTCCTCTTCGATCGAGCCGAAGATGTTATCGCGCAGCAGCATGCCGTTCTGGCCCCGCTGGGAGGTGACGCGATCGGTAGTGTGTCCTTCGTGATGGCCACGGAAGGTAGCGACCTCAATGATTTCCGGCCCGAACATCACGTGCGCGAGGCGGAAACGGCGCCCGACCAGACGGCAGTTGCGGAACAGCTTACGCACCTGATCCGGCGTGGCGTTGGTCGTGACGTCAAAATCTTTTGGCTTTTTGCCAAGCAGCAGGTCGCGGACGCCGCCGCCAACCAGCCAGGACTCGTAGCCCGCCTTGTTGAGGCGGTACATGACCTTGAGGGCGTTTTCACTGATATCTTTGCGGGAAATAGCATGCTGCTCACGCGGGATCACCGTCATAGGCGTTGGTTCGACGGCGGCTTCTGCCTCGCGCTCCTCACGGCTTAGCACCTTACGGCAAAAATTAGCGACTCGGGTAAAAATGGTGCACCTCGTAGTGTCAGACGGACTTCAGATCAACTGTACAGTGTAAAAATAGCGGCTAATCATAGCTCAGCGGGAGCCATTTGAGAATGCTCGATTTTCGCGGGCTGCCAGTTGGCGACGGCCTGGGCGAGTAAATCAGCGACGCTCAGGGCCTGCCACTCCCCGGCGATCTCCTGATTCAGAAAGCGGAGCGCGCGGACGATTTCGGGGCGCGGATCGCCTTCCGGCAGCGCCGGCGCGTGGTTTTGTTTAGAGAGCTTATTGCCGTCGGCATTGAGGGCCAGCGGCAGATGGAGGTAGTCCGGCGCCTGCCAGCCAAAATGCTGATACAGCGAAATCTGCCGCACCGTCGGCTCAATCAGATCGGCGCCGCGGACGATCTCGGTGATCCCCTGAAAGTGATCATCGACCACCACCGCCAGGTTGTAGGCAAACAGCCCGTCGCGACGGTGGATAATAAAATCTTCACGCGCCAGCGGCTCGTTGGCGACCAGCGTGCCGCGCAGGCGGTCGGTGAACTGCAGAACCGGACGGGTCTGGCGCAGACGCAGCGCGGCGTTTTCCGCCCCCAGGCCAAGGTCGCGGCAGTGACCATCGTAGATCCCGCCTACGGCGTGGATCCGCGCGCGGGTGCAGGTGCAGTAATAGCTCAGCCCTTGCTCACCCAGCCAGGCCAGCGCCTCGCGGTAGGCTTCGTGCCGTTGCGACTGCCAGAGCACTTCGCCGTCCCAGTGCAGACCGTAGTGGTCGAGCTGGCGCAGGATGGTGTCGGCGGCCCCGGGGACTTCGCGCGGCGGGTCGATATCTTCAATACGAACGCGCCAGATACCCTGGTTCGCGCGGGCTTGCAGGTAGCTGCCGAGCGCGGCGATCAGAGAGCCGAAGTGAAGTTCGCCGGAGGGGGAGGGAGCAAAGCGCCCTATATAGCGTGAGTCAGTCATGATACGGACAACAGAACCAGGCGGGAGAGACTCCCGCCAGAGAGTGAGGCAGCAGGGGATTAGCCCGCCATCTGTTTTTCGCGAATTTCCGCCAGGGTTTTGCAGTCAATGCACAGATCCGCTGTCGGACGCGCTTCCAGACGGCGAATGCCGATCTCCACGCCGCAGGATTCGCAGTAGCCGAAGTCTTCGTCTTCAACTTTTTTCAGCGTTTTCTCGATCTTTTTGATCAGTTTACGTTCGCGGTCGCGGTTACGCAGCTCCAGGCTGAACTCTTCTTCCTGGGCGGCACGGTCTACCGGGTCCGGGAAGTTAGCAGCTTCATCCTGCATGTGCGATACGGTGCGATCCACTTCATCCCTGAGTTGATTACGCCATGCTTCAAGAATACGCTTGAAGTGCGCCAGCTGGGCTTCGTTCATATACTCTTCGCCCGGTTTCTCTTGGTACGGCTCCACCCCAGCGATGGCGAGAATACTCAGGGACGATGTTTTACGGTTTTGCCCTTCTTGCATGTTGCTTCTCCTTAACACGCACTATCGATCCCCATGTGGGGGAAAATCAGGCCGCTATAAATAGCAGATGCTTTTCCGGATAGCAATTATCTAAACGTTACACTTGACAACCCTGTGAAGAAAAGCGTATTCGCGCTTGCGACCCGAACACTATTTAGCCACTTATTTACCGGGGTTTAACACCACGGCGATCGGCTTATTCAGAGTCATCCTCGTCGTAGAAAGTTCCGCTTTCCAGGCGAGAATTTCCACCCCCTTGTCGCGGGCTTCTGTTAACAGCTGTGCGTATCTGGCATCAATATGATGCGCGGGAGAGAAACGGTCAATTGCCGAATGCAGGACGGCAAATAAAATCACCGCGCGGTCGCCATTTGCCGCGACGGCCATCAGCTCCCGCAGGTGCTTCTGACCGCGCGTGGTCACCGCATCGGGAAAATAACCGTATTCTTTCTCCGCCAACGTAACCGATTTCACTTCAATATAGCAGTTTTGGCGATCATCTGCCTGTAACATAATATCGATACGGCTATTCTCTGCGCCGTATTTCACTTCGCTTTTCAGCTGGTTATAGCCTGAAAGTTCAGGGATTATTCCGGCGGAAATCGCCTCTTTCGCCAGCGTATTCGCGCGCAGCGTATTGACGCAAATAACGGCGCCCTGCTGCGTTTCAGTTAATTCCCAGGTGTGGGCATATTTGCGCTTCACATTGTCAGAGGTGGAATACCAGACGGTGTCGCCCGGGGCGGCGCAGCCGGTCATCGCCCCGGTATTCGGGCAGTGGAGCGTCAGCTCGCGGCCATCGGGGGTCACCACGTCGGCAAGAAATCGTTTGTAACGTTTAAGCAAAATGGCGGGCTGCAACGGCGGATCAAACTGCATCAACTTTCCTTATCAAACGGATAATGTTCCAGCGCCGTGTAGCGCGTGCGCCCCCGGCTAAAGCTGGATTCATAGAGCACGAACTTGTTCACCGGAAACGTCCAGCGAAAGCCGGGCGGCGGGATCGGCACCGCCTGGCGGGCGTCGCGCCACAGGGTAATATGCGGATGAAACGGCTGCGGACTCTGATAGCAGCCGCTGCGCGCCGCCTGAGCGCGCAGCATGCTGGCGAGCTGCAGCAGGCCGCGCGGCGGCTGACGGGTCCCGAGCCAGACCACCCGCGAGCGCAGCCACTGTCCGGCATCGTCCAGCGTCAGGGTAAAGCCCGGCGGCTGGAGGCGGCCGGCGAGGGCGGTCAGCGCCCGCTGTTTTTCCGCGCTCACCTCGCCGAGAAACGCCAGCGTGAGGTGAAGGTTATCCGCCGCGACGGGCCTGCCGGCATCCTCCGGGAAGTGCGTTGCCCGCCACTGGACAATCTGTTTGCGGATGGCAGGCGGCAGTTCAATCGCAAAAAACAGCCTTTTCGGCTCAGACATGATAGAGACTCGGTAATGAATTAGGGGGATGCTACAATGCGAGCCCCTGAATGTTAACCCCCGGAGCCTTTTGTGTCCTCATTGCCGGTTGCCGCCGTCCTCCCAGAACTGTTATCCGCCCTGCAGCATGCGCCGCAGGTTTTGCTCAACGCGCCGACCGGCGCCGGGAAGTCGACCTGGCTGCCGCTGCAGATCCTTGCCGAGGGCAACATTACGGGACGCATTATCCTGCTGGAGCCGAGGCGTCTGGCGGCGCGCAATGTCGCGCAGCGGCTGGCTGAACTGCTCGGCGAAAAGCCGGGGGAGACCGTGGGTTACCGCATGCGCGCCGAAACCTGCGTCGGACCGCAGACCCGCCTGGAGGTGGTCACGGAGGGGATCCTGACGCGCATGATCCAGCGCGATCCCGAGCTGACGGGCGTGGGGCTGGTGATCCTCGATGAGTTTCACGAGCGCAGCCTGCAGGCGGATCTGGCGCTGGCCCTGCTGCTTGATGTCCAGCAGGGGTTACGTGACGATCTCAAGCTGCTGATTATGTCGGCGACCCTCGATAACGAGCGCCTGCAGCGTCTGCTGCCGGAGGCGCCGGTGGTGGTCTCGGAGGGGCGCGCTTATCCGGTGGAGCGTCGCTTCAGCCCGCTCTCCGCTCACCAGCGTTTTGATGAGGCGGTGGCGGTAGCGGCGGCGGAGCTCCTGCGGCATGAACAGGGGTCGATGCTGCTGTTTCTGCCCGGCGTCGGCGAGATCCAGCGCGTTCTCGACCAGCTGACGGAGCGCGTGGCGGAGGATGTCATCCTCTGTCCGCTGTATGGCGCGCTGCCCCTGAGCGAGCAGCGCAAAGCGATCCTCCCGGCGCCGGCCGGGAAGCGCAAAGTGGTGCTGGCCACCAATATTGCCGAGACCAGTTTGACCATCGAGGGCATCCGCCTGGTGGTCGACAGCGCCCAGGAGCGGGTTGCCCGCTTTGACCCGCGCACCGGCCTGACCCGGCTGGTGACGCAGCGCATCAGCCAGGCATCGATGACGCAGCGCGCCGGACGCGCCGGTCGTCTCTCCCCGGGGATCTGCCTGCATTTGCTTGGCAAAGAACAGGCCGAACGAGCGGCGGCGCAGAGCGAACCGGAGATCCTGCACAGCGATCTGTCGGCGCTGTTGCTGGAGCTGCTGCAGTGGGGGTGCCACGATCCTGCCGCGCTGGCCTGGCTGGATCAGCCGCCGGCGGTGAACCTGGCCGCCGCGCGCCGCCTGCTGGAGGCGCTCTCGGCGCTGGACGGCGAGCGGCTGTCGGCGTTTGGCCGCAAAATGGCGACTCTCGGCAACGAGCCCCGGCTGGCGGCGATGCTGGCCGCTGCGCAGACCGATGACGAGGTGGCGACGGCGGCCAGGCTGGCGGCGATCCTCGAGGAGCCGCCGCGCGGCGGGCTGGTGGATTTGGCCGCCGTCTTTTCCCGTCAGCAGGCCAACTGGCAGCAGCGGGCGCAGCAGCTGATGAAGCGTCTGGCCTGCCGCAGCGGACAGCCCGACGCCGGACGAATGGCCGCGCTACTGGCGTCGGCCTTCGCCGACCGCATCGCCCGTCGCCGCGGTCAGGAGGGGCGCTATCAGCTGGCGAACGGCATGGGCGCGATGCTTGACGCCGACGACGCGCTGGGCCGCCATGAGTGGCTGATCGCTCCGCTGCTGCTGCAGGGCAGCGCCTCGCCGGATGCCCGCATGCTGCTGGCTCTGCCGGTGGATATCGGCGAGCTGATCGCCGCCCGTCCCGAGCTGGCGCAGCGTTCCGACACGGTGGAGTGGGATGAAGCGCAGGGGACGCTGAAAGCCTGGCGGCGGACCGTGACGGGCCAATTGGTGATCAAGACCCAGCCGCTGGCGAAGCCTTCTGAAGCGGAGCTGCATCAGGCGATGCTCAACGGTATTCGTGAGAAAGGCCTTGCGGTGCTCAACTGGACGCCAGAGGCCGAGCAGCTGCGACTGCGGCTGCAGTGTGCGGCGCAGTGGCTGCCGGAAGAGGCATGGCCCGCGGTGGATGACGCTTCGCTGCTGGCCTCGCTGGAGGCATGGCTGCTGCCGCAGATGAACGGCGTTCACTCGCTGCGGGCGCTGAAGGCGTTGGATCTGCGTCAGGCGCTACAGGACTGGCTGCCGTGGCCGCTGCGCCAGAAGCTGGATCGCGAGCTGCCGACGCACTATACCGTGCCCACCGGCAGCCGTCTGGCGATCCGATACCATGCGGAGAACCCGCCGGCGCTGGCGGTGCGTATGCAGGAGATGTTCGGCGAGGCCACGACGCCGGTTATCGCCGAGGGGCGGGTGCCGCTGGTGCTTGAGCTGCTGTCGCCCGCCCAGCGTCCTCTGCAGATCACTCGCGATCTCAGCGCCTTTTGGCAGGGAAGCTACCGCGAGGTGCAAAAAGAGATGAAGGGACGTTATCCGAAACACGTCTGGCCGGACGATCCGGCCAACGCCGCCCCGACCCGGCGCAGCAAAAAATATTCGTAGCCCCAGGCGCCGGGCGGCATTCTGCCCGGCCAGGCGAACCACTCACGCTAGACCATCTGCTGCCAGAGAAAAACGCCCCCTCCCGCCAGCGCCAGCCAGGGGCCGAAGGCCAGCGGCTGCTGCAGCGACTGCCTGGTCCACAGGCGTTGCAGCAGGGTCGACGCCAGCCCGCTGGCCGAGGCGAGCAACAGCACCTGCGGCAGAGCCTGCCAGCCGCACCAGGCGCCCAGCGCCGCCAGCAGCTTAAAATCGCCATAGCCCAGGGCCTCTTTGCCGGTCAGCAGGCGGAACAGCCAGTAGACCGACCACAGCGCCAGATAACCGGCCATCGCCCCGGCGACCGCGTCCGGCAGCGCAATGTACACCTCGTTAAGATTAAACAGCAGTCCGGCCCACAGCAGGGGCAGGGTCAGGCGATCGGGCAGCAGCTGGGTCCGGGCGTCAATCCGCGCCAGTATCAGCAGGAAGGAGAGCAGCACCAGGCCGCCCGCCAGCGCCAGGCCCGGCGCGAGCAGCACCCCGGCGAGGATAAACAGCAGGCCGGTGGCCAGCTCGGTCAGCGGATAGCTCCACGAGATGCGCGCCTGACAGCAGCGGGCGCGACGGCCTAGCCAGAGGAAGCTGAGCAGCGGGATATTGTCCCGCCAGGCTATCGGCTGGCGACACTGCGGGCAGGATGAGCCCGGCGTGCTGAGGGTTATCGGCTCGTCGTCCGCGGTTTGGGTCAGCATGCGCGGCAGACGGTAGATCACCACGTTGTAAAAGCTGCCCAGCGCCAGGCCGAACAGCAGCAGGAAACCATACCAGACAAGGGGAAAATGCAGCGATAATGCGGCTAATGTCGTCATTTTTGCTCCTTTAATCACCATTTTCCCTGCAGCTGCCACGGCGTCGGGCCCGGGGCGTTTTTCGCCATCGGGCGGGTGACCAGCAGCGCCAGCAGGGGCGGCATCCCCTGACGGGGCTGTAGCGTACCGCGAAACAGATAGCGGCCATCGGGCGACAGGGTTCCCTGGCCGCTGAGGCTCAACTGATGAGAATCCTGGCGGATGGCCAGCGCCACGGCGCCGTTCGCCGTACAGCTTAAGGCGCCACTGACCTGGGCCAGCTCTAGGCTACCGACCGGAGAGTGCAGCCGGGCCTGACGCCACTGCGCGCGTCCGGCGGTGATTTGCCGGCAGCGCCCCTCGCTGAAGTGCGCTTCGGCCAGGCTGAAAGTGACCTCTCCCTCGGCGCTGACGGGCATAGTCGGCGTTAGCCAGCGACCAAGCAGGCTGGCGGGGGCGGTGAGTCGCCCCTCCTGCAGACGCAGATCGCGGATGCCCCACAGCCGGGCCTGGCCCTCCACGCCGCGGGGATCGCTGAGCGCGATCTGCCAGCCAGCCAGGGTGAGCGACCACGTCAGCCGCTCAAGCCGCACGCCGCGCCAGGAGACCGACTGCGCTGCGCCGCGCCAGATGCTGCCGCTAAGGTTGGCCACCTGTACCTCGGACGGCAGCATCGGGACTAACAGACGCGCCGGGGCGGTGGCGGTCAACCACAGCAGATAGAGCGCCAGCAGTAGCCCACCCGCGAACGCGTTAGCTTTCATCGTCGCGCTCCAGCAGCAGATGGTTGACCGTGACCCAGCCCGGCCGCGACGGCTGCCCGGTTACGGACAGCGAGATCGCGTTGACGCCGCGCATCGACGGGGCGTCCAGCCAGTCCATTAGCGCCTGGAAGGTGCAGGGCTGAAGGGTGACCTGCAGACGTTTCCCCTGCGGCTGCAGACGAACGACTTCCAGCCCGTGGCTCGCCGCCTCGCGCATCACCAGCGCGGTGAGCGCCTCTTTTGCCGCCGGCGCGGGCTGCTGGCTGAGCTGCTGCAGGCGCGGACCCTGCTGCGTCATCCAGCGCAGGCTGGCCTGCTCTTTCACCAGGGTTTGCCGCCACTGCGCCTCGCGGGCCCGCCAGGGCTGCCACAGCCCGTACCAGAGGGCGCAGGCTGTCAGCAATCCCGCCAGGCCGAGCAGCAGGCGCTGCTCCGACAGCGTGCGCTGCCGCCACCAGATGAGCAGATTAGCCATCGTTTTCCTCCAGCGTCAGCTGTCCTTCAATGCCATCCGGCCTGGTGGTCATGTCGCCTGGCCGGACGCGAAACCGCGGCTGCGCTCGCTGGGTAAACTGCTCCAGCGCCCGGGAAGAGGCCGCGGCGATATCCAGCTGCAGACGGTTGCCTGCGGCATCCCAGCTCAGCGCCCGCAGGCGGATCCCCGGCGTTTCGCTGATGATGTTTTGCAACGCGCTGAGGCGGTCGACGAGGGGGGCATGCTGCGCCTGACGGGCAAGGGTTTGCAGATGCTGCTGCATCTGCAGTCGCGGGTTAATCACCTTTTTCTCCGTTGGAAACCAGCGATGATAGTAGGCCCGGCTGGCCTGCCGGGCGGCCTCGGCCTGACGCGCCAGATCGCGATGATCCAGCACGCTGTTCACCGCCGCCAGCAGAGTCAGGGCCAGCGCGGCATACCGCGCCGGACGCCAGCTCGTCTGATCAGGCCGTCGACGGCGGACGGCGAACTCCCCCTGCAGCAGACTGAGCTTCTGCGCCGCCGGATGACTTGCGGCGAGGGAGAGCAGCGTCTGCGCAGGCTGCGCGCGCCACTCTCCCGGCGCCGCGGGCGGCGGCGAATAGCTGTCGATGACGTGCTCTTCCGCCTCGCCCTGCAGCAGCTCCGCCAGCCAGGGGCTTTCCGCCGCCATGCCGGCCCATGGCTGGTGGCGGATCAGCCACTGGTCGTCCGCCTGCACCGCGCTCCACGCCGGTGGTTGCCAGGGCAGGGCCAGCACATCGGGCGTCAACGCCAGGGGCCGTAGCGAGAGCGACCCGCAGCGCGCCAGCCAGTCGCGCATTTTTTGCCGCTGCACGGCGACGATCTCGCACTGGGCCTGCTGGCGGTGGAGCAGGGCAAAATGGGTGGCTTCCACCTCGTCGGCCAGCTGCTCTTCCAGCAGGAAGGGGGCCACCTGCAGCGGCGGTTTACGCAGGCCCGCCGGCAGGGTGAGGGTGTGAAACGCGCAGTCGCTGGCCGGGATCAGCACCCAGGCCGGGTAATGCGCCGCCAGCGTCGGGAAAGGGCTGGCGTCGTCAGCCGGCCACCGGCCGCTGGCTTCGTGATGCGGCTCGCCGGGGGCGAAGAGTTGCCAGTGCAGCGGCGCCTGCCCGGGGGCGAAGCGCACGATCAGCATGGCCTGGGGGGAAGCGTTAAACTTATTCATCAACCACCATAGAAAGTCCGTATCGCCGCTGGACGACGGTAAAGGCGCGCCCCTCCTGTTGCAGGACGCTGTGCAGCTGAAAGCGAAGGTTGCCGGTCACCACGGTGAAGGCGGCGATAAAGCGTGCGCTGTGCACCGTCAGCCAGGGACGGGCGAGCGTGGTATCGGTTTTCTGCAGCGTCGGCTGCGCGAGAAAGGCGGCGACGCTGCTCCACCCGGTTCGCGGGCGGTTGTGCAGCAGCTGTTGCGCCTCCTGCAGCGTCAGATCGCCGGGAAAGAGGGCCGCCAGCAGGGCGGCCTGGGAGGGGCGCAGGGTGTTGACATTGACCTGCAGCGCATCATCCGGCTGGACGCAGACGAAGGGGATCAGGCGCTGATAGAGCGCGGCGTCCATTCCGGCCAGCAGGCGCAGCTCGCTGACATCCTGCATCGGCTGGTTGGCGGCGAGATAGCCCGGGGTTTGCGCCATATAGACCTCGTCTTCCGCGCCGTTCAGCCGCGGCTGGCCGTCGCTGTCCGTCCAGTCGCCGAGGGCGGCGGCGATCTGGCTGGCGCGCAGCGGCGACTCGCCGAGCAGCGCCAGCAGCCGGGCGAAGACGTCGGTCGGGTAGGGCGTACCGCCGCTGGTCTCATCCGCGCGATGGTTGATGGCATTGAGATTAAAGCAGGCGTGCCCGTCGCGGATCGTGGCGAGGATTTCGCCATCGTCGAGGGTAAAGCGGCGCCCCTCCTGCGCCCAGGTTTGCGCCAGGTTCGTTTGACTGGGCGAGTCCAGCGCGTCGCGTTGCAGTAGCGCGGCGGCCATGTTTTCCGCCGCCAGGGCGTACCATCTGGCCTGCAGATTATCGAGGGTCACGGCGGTGTGTTGATACATGACCGAGGTGCGTTCGGTCATGGCGCTGGCGAGGATCATCATCAGGGCGAGGATGAACAGCACCATCAGGAGCGCGACACCGCGTTGCCGATTTTTCACTGGCCGCCTCCCGGGGTGAGTAAAAACAGGCGGGTTATCTCCCCGCTGTTCGCCAGCGTCAGGGTGATCTCCAGCCCCTGCGGCAGCGACTGCGAGCGGTCCCAGGTCTCCTGCCAGCGCCCGTCGGCATAAAACCGCAGGCGAAACGCCGTCACCTCGCGCAGCAGCACCCGGACCGTCGGCTGGCTGCCGGTCAGCGGATCCTGTTGATCGAAGCTGAGCCGTTCAAGCTGCTGCTGGCGCAGGCGGTAGCTGACGTTCTGGATCTCCGAGCGCGGGAGGATCCCCAGCGGATTCGGCCAGCCGCTGCGGCTGAAGGCCAGCCCCCAGTCGTCGCTCTGCAACTGGAAACGTCCGGCGAAGAAAAGCGTGTCGCTGTTTCTGGCGCGACGGGGAATGATGTGCGTGACATCATCGGCGATCTGGCGAAAGGCGCGCTGGAGGGCGGCGATCTGCTGGCTCTTCTCGCGGGTCAGGCCATCGGCGCGGATGACATTCTGCAGCACCATCACGGCGGCGGCGCTGAGGACGGCGAGGATAGCCAGCGCCAGCAGCGTTTCAATCAGGGTGAAACCGCGCATTTTCGTTATCATGGCGACGTCACCCAGGTGCGAAGCGTCGCCAGCGGCGCGGGATCGCTTTTTTGCCGCCGGACCTCCACGTCCAGCGCCCGCAGCTGCGGCAGCGCGGTTTCCACCCCCTGCCAGCGGACGAACCAGCGCGTCCCGGCGGCCTCCACGGTGGTTTCGGACCAGCTGAGGGCGGGCCAGCGTTTCTCCAGCCGCAGCTGCACCAGCTGATTATCCGCCAGCCAGCTGGCGAGGATTTTCTCTTCCATACGCCCAAGCTGGCGCGTCTGCTGCAGGGTGGACTGCATCACCGCCAGGCCGGCGAGGGCGAAAATCACCAGCGCGACCATCACTTCGATAAGCGTCATTCCGCTCTCGCGTTTCATGGCTGCTCCCGCGCCGCCAGCGGCTGACTGTCGCCCTGGGCGTCGATGTTGATGCCCGTCGCGGCGTCAATCCGCAGCTGAAACGGCGTGACTTCGCCACCGGGGAAGATGATCACGTCGGGCTGCTCGCCCGGCGTCCACGCCTGGCCGTCGGGAAAGCGCAGCGTCAGCCTGGCCTGCGGGAGGGTTTCCGCCGTGGTGGCGCGCCCGGCCTGCAGCGGCAGCCACTGCGCGTTGCCCCAGCGGTCGTCAGCCGCCGCCGGGGCGCCTTCGTCTGCTGGCTGCAGGCGCATAAACTGCCAGCGGTCAGGGTGGATGACGATCCCGAAGAGCTGGCCGGTTTGCTGCCCGCGCTCGCGGACAAAGTCCAGCTGCGCCTGAAAGCGCGCCAGGATCTGCGTGGCCTCCTGGGTGCGGGCGGAGGGAAACGCCAGCAGCACCATGCTGGCGCTGACGCCGATCAGCAGCAGGACCAGCATCATTTCCAGGAGGGTGAAACCGCGCTGAGACACTATTTCTTCCCGAGGGTCCAGTTGCCGATGTCGTCATTGGTGTCGGGCATCCCGTCCGGGCCGACGCTGAAGACGTCGATGGCGCCATGCTGACCGGGGCTTAACAGCTGATACTCATTTCCCCACGGGTCCTGCGGCAGGCGGCGGATATAGCCCCCTTCCGGGTAGTTGCGGGCATGCGGCTCGGCGGCCGGGGCGGTTACCAGCGCCTGCAGTCCCTGTTCGGTATTCGGGTAGCGGCTGTTGTCCAGCTTATACATGTCCAGCGCCCCCTCGAGCGCCACCAGATCGCTGACCACCTTCTGGCGGTCCGCTTTCTCCTTGTTGCCCATCAGGTTAGGTACCACCAGGCTGGCGAGGATGCCGAGAATGACGATCACCACCATAATTTCCAGTAACGTGAAGCCGCGTTGCCGTTGCATAGTTTTCTCCATTAATACAGTCACATACTCATAAGGGTATTCAGTTGCAGGATCGGCTGCAGGATGGCCAGCACGATAAACAGCACCATGCCGGCCATGGTGACCACCAGCAGGGGTTCAAACAGGCTGAGGGACATCTGGATCTGCGCGCTCAGCTCCCGGTCCTGGTTCTCCGCCGCGCGCTCCAGCATGGCGGTCAGCTCACCGCTCTGCTCGCCGCTGGCGATCATGTAGCGCATCATCGGCGGAAACAGCGCTGTGGCCTCCAGCGCGCGATGCAGGCTGACGCCTTCGCGCACCGATTCGCTGGCGGTCTCCAGCTGGCTGCGCGCCCAGGCATTGCTGAGGACGCCGGCGCTGATGCGCATCGACAGCAGCAGCGGCACCGCGCTGGCGTTGAGAATGCTTAAGGTGCGGGCGTAGCGCGCGCTGTTGACGCTGCGCGTCACGCGGCCGATGACCGGCAGACGCAGCAGCGCCCGGTCCCAGGCGAGCCGCCGGGCGGGCTGGCGCAGCAGATAGCGCAGCCCCAGCAGCGCCAGGAATGACAGCAGCACCAGCCAGGGGCCCGCGCTGCGCACAATGTCGCTCAGGCTCATCAGCAGCCGGGTAGAGAAGGGCAGGGCCTGTTTTAGGTGGACAAACTGCTCGACGACTTTCGGCACCACGGTGGAGAGCAGAATGGCGATCACGCTGATGGCGACCAGCGTCAGCACGATGGGGTAGATCATCGCCTGTAGCAGGCGGGCGCGAAGCTGCTGGCGCTGCTCGGTATAGTCCGCCAGCCGGTTCAGCACGCCGTCGAGATGGCCGGAGGTTTCGCCGGCCGCCACCATGGCGCAGAACAGGCCATCGAAGCAGGCGGGATAGGCGCGCATCGCCTCCGCCAGCGAATGGCCTTCAAGCACTTTGCTGCGCACCCCAGCCATTAACGTTCTCAGCGACGCCTTTTCGCACTGCTGGGCGACGGCATCGAGCGCTTTTTCCAGCGGAATGCCGGCGGCGACCAGGGTGGCCAGCTGGCGAGTGAGCAGGGCTAAATCACCGGCGCTGGTGCGCCGGGCGATCAGCCCGCCGCGCCACAGCCGGCTCGCCGGGTCGGCGGTGGCCACTTCCAGCGCCAGCCAGCCCTTGTCCCGCAGCAGCTGGCGGGCGTGGCGGGCGGAGTCGGCCTGTTGAACGCCGCGGCGGGTTTTGCCCTGCGCGTCCAGCGCCTGATAGCGAAAGAGGGCCATCTCAGACGCTGTCCGCCGTTTGCTGTTCGGTGACCCGCATCACCTCCTCCCAGCTGGTGATCCCCGCCAGCGCTTTATCGCGCCCGGCATGGCGCAGGGTCTGCCAGGCTGGCCCCAGCTGCTGGATCAGGGTGATCTCATTTTCGCCGCGGTGGATGGCGGCGCGGACGCGGTCGTCAATGAGCAGCAGCTCGTGAATGCCGGTGCGTCCGCGATAGCCGGTGAAATTACACCGGGCGCAGCCTTTTGGCTGCCACAGCGGCGTACCGGCCGGGACCGCCATCTGCCGGGCGGCGTCAGCATCCGCCTGCCAGGGCTGACGACAGTGCGGGCACAGCCGACGCACCAGCCGCTGCGACATCACCGCCAGCAGCGAAGTAGAGAGTAAAAAGGGCTCCACCCCCATATCCTGCAGGCGGGAAACGGCCCCCAGCGCGCTGTTGGTGTGCAGCGTCGACAGCACCAGGTGGCCGGTCAGCGACGCCTGGATGGCGATCTGGGCGGTTTCGCCATCGCGGATTTCGCCCACCAGCACCACGTCCGGATCCTGGCGCAGTATGGCGCGCAGGCCGCGGGCGAAGGTCATCTCGACTTTGGCGTTGACCTGGGTCTGGCCGATACCTTCCAGCTCATACTCCACCGGATCTTCAATGGTCATGATGTTGCGCTCCCGGGCGTCGAGGCGGCTGAGGGCGGCGTAGAGCGTTGTGCTTTTCCCGGATCCGGTCGGCCCGGTGACCAGAATGATGCCGTGTGGCCGGGAGATCAGCGCGTCGACCTGGTCAAGCAGGGCGGGGGGCATGCCCAGCGTCTGCAGATCCAGGTTGACGCTGTTTTTGTCCAGCAGGCGCAGCACCACGCGTTCGCCGTGGCTGGAGGGCAGGGTGGAGACGCGCACGTCTATCGCCCGCCCGCCGATACGCAGCGCCATGCGGCCATCCTGGGGCACCCGTTTTTCGGCAATGTCCAGGCTCGCCATCACCTTGATGCGCGAAATGAGCAGCGCGGCCAGCCGCCGCTGCGGGCGCAGAATTTCCCGCAGCACGCCGTCGACGCGAAAGCGAATTTGCAAATGGCGCTCATAGGTTTCGATATGGATATCGGAGGCTTTCTCTTTGATGGCCTCGGTGAGCATGGCGTTGATCAGACGGATAATCGGCGCATCGTCTTCGCTGTCGAGCAGATCGTCGGTATCCGGCAGCTCTTCGGCGAGGGTATAGAGGTCAAGCTCATTGCCGATGTCGGCCATCATCCGGTGCGCTTCCGCCGAGTCACGCTGATAGCTGAGCACCAGCACTTTCTCGAACGCTTCCGGCGCCAGACGGCTGACGCTCATCGGCCCGTCCGCCAGGCGGCGCGCTTCCAGCAGCGCCCGGGCGGCGGTATCAGCGCGGCACAGCGCTTCGCAGCGTTCGCCGTCGCTGAGCAGCACCAGATGGTGCGCGCGGGCCCACGCGAAGGGCAACAGCGGACGGCGTTCGGCAGCTGGCGTCATGGGCGGCCTCCGAGGTTAAAGGCGTCAATGGCGGCGCTAACCTGGCGGAAGGCCTGGGTCTCCTGCTGCGGATAGATGTGCAGCAGATCGTTGCTGAGCGATGCTTCGCTGCTCTCTTTGCCCCGCTGTTTGGTTTGCGCATCGTTGAAGGCGGTGTACTGGCCGGAGGAGGCCCGGCGGTACTCATCGCGGTCGCGAATAATGGTCGGGCGGATAAACAGCATCAGGTTGCGTTTCGACACTTTCTTGCTGTCGGAGCGGAACAGCGCGCCGATCACCGGGATGTCGCCGAGCAGCGGCACTTTGTCGGCGCTATCGGTGACGCTTTTATCCAGCAGCCCGCCAACCACCACCGTTTCGCCGCTACCCACCAGCACGGCGTTATTTACCGTCCGGGTATTAAAGGTCGCCCCGAGATCGCTGCTGGTGCTGGAGGCCGAATCGGCGACGCTCGATACTTCCTGCTCAATCTCCAGCAGCACGGCATCGCCTTCGTTAATCTGCGGTTTCACCTTCAGCTTAATGCCCACGGTTTTGCGCTCGACGGTATTGAAGATGTTGTCGCCGGAGGTGGTTTGCGAGCCGGTTAACACCGGGACTTCCTGGCCGACGTTGAAGGTGGCTTGCATATTGTCGAGGGTGACGATGCTGGGGGTGGCCAGAATATCGTTCTTGGTACTGCTGGAGAGGGCGGTGAGCAGCATCGCCCAGTTCCCCTGGTAGAAGCCGGCGGCGATACCGTTAAACGAGCCGAGGGCGCTGGCCAGCGAGCTGCTGATGGTGCCGTCTTTGTTGTACTGGTTGGCGCCGGCGATCGCGGTGGAGATCGGCAATCCGCTGTTGGTAAACTGGGTCATGCCGGCGTTTTTATTGGCCCACTGGATACCGAGGTTGAGTCCGTCGGCATCCTGCACTTCGGCGATAATCGCCTCCACCAGCACCTGCGGGCGGCGGATATCCAGCTGGGCGATCACCCGCTCCAGATCGTTCATCACGTCCGGCGCCGCGGTGACGATCAGGGCGTTGGTCTGGCCGTGGGCTTTGATAATAATATTTTTATCGATCGCGGCCACCGGTTTGGCGCTTTGCTTATCGTTCTGCAGCGAGCTGCTGATCCCGGTCAGGACCTCCACCAGATCGGCGGCTTTGGCGTACTTCAGGTAGATCACTTTGGTGTTGCCCTGCACCGCCTGCTGGCGGTCGAGCTGTTTGATCATGGCGATAATGCGCTGGCGCGAGTTTGGCTCGCCGCTCACCAGCACCGAGTTGGTGCGCTCATCGGCCACCACGTTCGCCACCATCGATCCCGGCAGCGCCGACTTGCTGGTGTCTTTATTGAGTTCGGTAACCAGTTTGACCACCTCCGCGGCGGAGGCCCAGGAGAGAGGCACGGTCACCACGCTGCGATCCCCGGCGTTGTCGACGCGTTCGACAATGGTCAGCAGGCGTTTGATCACCGCCGCGCGGCCGGTCATCAGCAGGACGTTGGAAGGTTCATAATGGACCACGCTGCCGGCGCCAGCGTTATCGTTCAGCTGGCGGAGCAGCGGCGCGAGATCGCGAGCGGCGACGTTGGTCAGGGGCACCACCCGGGTGACGACCTCATCGCCTTCGCCCGGTGCGGCCTCGCTGGCGACCGGAACGGCCGAGGTCTTGGCATCTTTGGCGCGGACCACCTTCAGCACGCCGTTATTCATATTAATCACGGCGAAGCCATATACATCCAGCACGCTGAGGAAGAATTGATAATATTGCTCTTCATTGAGCATATCGTAACTGCGCACGGTGATAGTGCCGCGTACGCTGGGATCGATAATCACCGTTTTATTCAGGTTTTTGCTGACGGTATTGATAAATTCCTGGATATCGGTGCCTTTAAAACTGGCGGAAAATTCCTCCGCGGCGGCCGGAGAAAATAGCAGCGGGGTTAATATCAGCAGCGCAGGAAGCATTTTTCGCAGGCGTTTCATGGTTGGCAATTATTCATCCCCCAGGGAGAAAGCAATATCGTGTCGTTGGCCTTCCCGCTCAACGGTTAGCGTTATTTCGGTCATATCGGCCAGATTCTGCAGCGCCTGTTGCGCTTGTTCCTGATCGCGTAAATCGATGCCATTTAAGGCGATCGCCAAATCATTTGCCTGCAGGCCGGCCTGGCGAAACAGCGAGGCGTCTTTGCCAGGGTTAAGTCGGTAGCCCTGCAGTTTGTCGCCGCTGAGTACCGGCGAAATCGTTAAATAAGTGAGGATATTTTGCGGCTGCTCACGGAGTCGCTTCATAAGGGGCGGACGGGGCGCGGCGGCGGGCGATGACGACGACGCGCGGGTATCGTTAAATAATAAAATGGCCTCCTGGCGCCCCTGATAGTTGACGATGATCCGGTCTGGCAGGATGGCAGCGATCTGTGCATTGTATCCCGGGGTGGTATCGCCGACGCTAAGGCTAACCTGCTGATTTCCTTTTTCAATAATCGCGATGGAACGCGCCGGGTTGCTGCTGGCGAGCAGCCCGGCCAGGCGTAGCTTCAGGCTGGAAACCGGCACCTGATCGAGGCTGGTGGCCTCCGCTGGCGCGGGGGGATTTTTCGTCGCCAGGCCAAACAGGGTAAACGCGGGCCGCACGTTTTTTAATTCCGGTTCCGCTGCCGGAGGCGCAGTTAACGGCAGGGCGGAAATATCCTCAGAACTGACAGGGAATACCACTCGCCAGGTTAATTTCGCCAGCTGCGGAATGGCGGTTATTAATATGATGAGCGTCACAATTCGGGGTAATAATTTAATTATCCCTTTATTTATATTTGTTAACCCCATCACAGAAATCGGCATTTTAATTCCTTTGCTAATTTATTTTTCTGCACGCTGGCGTAATACCCTACCGAAACAGGTAGGTGATTATTGGCTTTTGAATGAATTATTGCCGGAGAGTGGCGATAAGCGTGGCGAATCATAATCAGTTTGCGGTTTGCGGTCGTCATTCCCTTTATTCATTTACTCCCCCGGCTTCCTACGCCCCCCTCTCATTTGTGGGGGATGATTGCGCCTGAGAAAGCAAAAATATCTAATTAGCGCGCTGTAAAGATATTCATCCTTTCTTACCTTTTATAATTTAATAAGCATATTAGGGACTATCGAATGCTCAGATATACCTGTCATGCCCTATTTCTTGGATCGTTAGTATTATTGAGTGGCTGTGATAACAGCTCTTCCTCCTCTTCCTCTGGCTCACCTGGCGAACCCGGTAATCCTGGTACGCCCGACCCGCAGGATGTCGTCGTCCGTTTACCGGACGTTGCCGTCCCTGGCGAAGCGGTACAGGCCTCTGCCAACCAGGCTGTCATTCATCTCGTCGATATCGCCGGCATCACCAGCAGCACGCCGGCCGACTATGCCAGCAAAAACCTCTATCTGTGGAATAACGAAACCTGTGATGCGCTGAGCGCGCCGGTGGCGGACTGGAATGATGTCAGCACCACGCCGACCGGCAGCGACAAATATGGCCCTTACTGGGTGATCCCGCTGACTAAAGAGAGCGGGTGTATCAACGTGATCGTCCGCGATGGCACCAATAAGCTTATCGACAGCGACCTGCGCGTCTCTTTCAGTGATTTCACCGATCGGACGGTATCGGTCATCGCCGGCAACAGCGCGGTCTATGACTCCCGCGCCGACGCCTTCCGCGCCGCCTTTGGCGTGGCGCTGGCCGATGCGCACTGGGTCGATAAGACCACTCTGCTGTGGCCGGGCGGGGAAAATAAACCCATTGTGCGTCTCTATTACAGCCATAGCAGTAAGGTGGCCGCCGACAGTAACAGCGAATTTACCGATAAGTATGTCAAGCTGACCCCGACCACCGTCAGCCAGCAGGTGAGCATGCGCTTCCCGCATCTCGCCAGCTATCCTGCCTTTAAGCTGCCGGATGACGTCAACGTCGAGGAATTGCTGCAGGGCGAGACGGTGGCGATATCCGCCGAAAGCGACGGGATACTGAGCTCCGCCACCCAGGTGCAGACCGCCGGCGTGCTGGATGATACCTATGCCGCCGCCGCCGAGGCGCTGAGCTATGGCGCCCAGCTGACCGATAGCGGCGTGACCTTCCGCGTCTGGGCGCCCACGGCGCAGCAGGTCGAGCTGGTGCTCTACAGTGCGGACAAGAAAGTGGTTGCCAGTCACCCGATGACCCGCGACAGCGCCTCCGGCGCCTGGTCCTGGCAGGGAGGGAGCGACCTGAAAGGCGCGTTCTACCGCTACGCGATGACGGTCTACCACCCGCAGTCGCGCAAAGTCGAGCAGTACGAAGTGACCGATCCCTACGCCCACAGTTTGTCGACCAACTCGGAGTACAGCCAGGTGGTCGATCTGAACGACAGCGCGCTGAAGCCGGAAGGCTGGGACGGGCTGACGATGCCGCACGCGCAGAAAACCAAAGCTGACCTGGCGAAGATGACGATCCACGAATCGCATATTCGCGATCTCTCCGCCTGGGATCAAACCGTTCCTGCGGAGCTGCGCGGTAAGTATCTGGCGCTCACCGCCCAGGAGAGCAATATGGTCCAGCATCTGAAGCAGCTGTCGGCCTCGGGCGTGACCCATATTGAGCTGCTGCCGGTCTTCGATCTGGCGACGGTCAATGAGTTCAGCGACAAAGTCGCCGATATTCAGCAGCCGTTCAGTCGCCTGTGCGAGGTCAACAGCGCGGTGAAGAGCAGCGAGTTCGCGGGCTATTGCGACAGCGGTTCGACGGTTGAAGAGGTGCTGACTCAGCTGAAGCAGAACGACAGTAAGGATAACCCGCAGGTGCAGGCGTTGAATACGCTGGTGGCGCAGACCGACTCCTATAACTGGGGCTACGATCCGTTCCACTACACGGTACCGGAAGGATCCTACGCCACCGACCCGGAAGGCACGGCGCGCATTAAAGAGTTCCGCACCATGATTCAGGCGATCAAGCAGGATCTGGGAATGAACGTCATTATGGACGTGGTGTACAACCACACCAACGCCGCCGGCCCGACCGACCGCACCTCGGTGCTGGATAAGATCGTCCCCTGGTACTATCAGCGTCTGAACGAAACCACCGGCAGCGTGGAATCGGCCACCTGTTGCTCCGACTCGGCGCCAGAGCACCGGATGTTCGCCAAGCTTATCGCCGATTCACTGGCGGTATGGACCACCGATTATAAGATCGATGGCTTCCGCTTCGACCTGATGGGCTACCACCCGAAAGCGCAGATCCTCTCGGCCTGGGAGCGCATTAAAGCGCTGAACCCGGATATCTACTTCTTTGGCGAAGGCTGGGATTCCAACCAGAGCGATCGCTTTGAAATTGCCTCGCAAATCAATCTCAAAGGCACCGGGATCGGCACGTTCTCCGATCGTCTGCGCGACGCCGTGCGCGGCGGCGGGCCGTTCGACTCCGGCGATGCATTGCGCCAGAACCAGGGCGTGGGCAGCGGGGCCGGCGTTCTGCCGAATGAGCTGACCACCCTGACCGACGATCAGGCGCGCCATCTCGCCGATCTGACCCGTCTCGGCATGGCCGGTAACCTTGCGGACTTCGTGCTGATCGACAAAGATGGCGCGGTGAAGAGAGGCAGCGAGATTGACTATAACGGCGCGCCTGGCGGCTACGCGGCTGATCCGACGGAAGTCGTGAACTATGTGTCAAAACACGACAACCAGACGCTGTGGGACATGATCAGCTACAAAGCTGCTCAGGAGGCGGATCTCGACACCCGCGTCCGGATGCAGGCGGTGTCGCTGGCCACGGTCATGCTCGGCCAGGGGATCGCCTTTGACCAGCAGGGCTCGGAGCTGCTGCGCTCCAAATCCTTTACCCGCGACTCGTATGATTCCGGCGACTGGTTTAACCGCGTGGATTACTCCCTGCAGGACAACAACTACAACGTTGGTATGCCGCGCAGCAGCGATGATGGCAGCAACTATGACATCATCGCCCGCGTGAAGGACTGGGTGGCCACCCCGGGTGAAGCCGAGCTCAAGCAGATGACCGCGTTTTATCAGGAGCTGACCGCGCTGCGTAAGTCATCTCCGCTGTTTACCCTCGGCGACGGCGCGACGGTGATGCAGCGTGTGGACTTCCGCAATACCGGCGCCGATCAGCAGACCGGTCTGCTGGTGATGACCATCGATGACGGGATGCAGGCTGGCGCCAGTCTGGACAGCCGCGTCGACGGTATCGTGGTGGCGATTAACGCCGCCCCGGAAAGCCGGACGCTGCAGGATTTCGCCGGCACATCGCTCCAGCTGAGCGCCATCCAGCAGGCGGCGGGCGACCGTTCGCTGGCCAGCGGCGTGCAGATTGCCGCTGACGGCTCGGTCACGCTGCCGGCCTGGTCGGTTGCTGTTCTCGAATTGCCGCAGGGCGAATCGCAGGGCGCCGGCCTGCCGGTGAGCAGTAAATAACGTGACGTGGGGCGCCCGTAAGGGCGCCTCTGGCTGATGACAAACCTGGTTTGATACTGTGCCGCCTTTCTGCCGGGTGGCGGCTTTCGCCTTACCCGGCCTGTGAAGGACTGCAATATCAAACCGTTATGCAGTTAGCTGTAGGCCCGCGCAAGCGCAGCGCCGCCGGGCAATCCCTGAAGATTGCGCTTTGTCAGCCGTTTGGGGCGCCCGTAAGGGCGCCTTCTCGTTATCGTGAGGGAACAGGAGATCGTGGTGATTGTTCGTGATGACAGTGAAAGAGGGATCCCCCCGTTGGTGGCGCATCAGCCGCCTTCCGCGCAGGCGGACGCGCCGGTGATCCGCGGCCGGATGGTGCAGATCCCAGGCTGGATTATCCCGCTGTACGCCGGATTATTATTCGCGCTCGGCTGGTTTGGCGGCGAGCAGTGGCGTCATCCGGCACCGCCGCAACCGCTGCCCTTGCCGGTGGCGCATGCGGCGCTTCTGCCGTTAACCGCTGCCGGAGAGGCCGCGCCAAAGACGCCGCCGCCGGCGATAAAACCCAGCGCGCCCGCCGCGCCGGTGGTGGACAGCGATACGCTGCCGCCTCTGCGCTATAGCGCGCATGTCTACGCCTCGTTAGCGGAAAAGCGCAGCATTGTGTTAAATGGCAAAGCGTGGACGGAGGGCGACTCCCCGCTGCCCAATCTGGTGGTGGAGCAGATCCAGCAGGATGTGACGATCTTTAGCTTCAACGGCACGACCTTTACCCTCGCGGCGCTCGAGGACTGGCCCGGGGGGAAAATTGACGAGGAGCCGAAAGGCGAATAAGGGGCACGCGCAATAAAATGCGCGTTGAAGATATTTTGCTTAGTCGCCGCGCAGGCTGGCAATAAAGGGTGCAAGCTGGCGATTAAATTGACTGCACTGCGCGGCTTCCGGGGTGCTGTCCTGTAAAAGCTGTTGGTAAAGCCGGTCGCTATTTTGGCTTAACGTTGCCGGATCAATATTTCCCCAGCCGCGCGCTTTGCCGACATTCACCGCCGCGCGATAAATAGCTTCATCGGCGGGCAGATCGCTACGATTACATTTATTCTTGAGATAGCGCGTTCCTGCCGCCACGGACGAGAGCTGCTCGAGCTGCGCCTGGCTACTGATGGCCGGACTGAGCGTTGAGGCGGGTTTCTGTTGGCAGCCAGAGAGCACGGCCACCACGCAAAGCGGAAATATAAGCGGAATGCGCATAGTAGAGTAATCAAAATAATGAATCACTGGCCGCTAGTTTAACAAATATTTCCCTGGTGTCATCATAAAATATGATTCTGCATAAATGTTAACAGGCTCTCATTTTTATTGGCAGAAACTCGATTAATCCCCTTTACTTCTTTCAATAATAAACATTGGCGGCCGGAAAATATATTTTCTGCGGCAGATGATGCCGCCGCATTTGGCATCAGGGCGAGCGTCATTTTTTATGTTATTAAAAAACATACTCTTTCCCATCTTGTTACGTGAGTACGAGGTAAAATGCTGGTTAAGAATGTCGCATTTTAGTGCTATCCTGTATGCCCTGAACATTACGTGCTATGTTCTGACTCATTCTGCCAGTGATGCGTTTAACACAATGATTTTATGGTGAATTTTTATTGTTAGTATCATGTGAAACGAAGCAAACCAACCCTTTGAAAGATGGGCGGCGCGTTCTGCCCGCCAGCAGGTTGTCGTCCCGAGGGTAAGCAGCCAGGACGTTAATTTGAGAGATTTCTTCTTCCTCTGAACAGGGGAAGTATTGAGAATCAGGCCTTTGCGCCTGAACGTTGCGGAGAAAAAGCATGGCGGGAGATGACCGCGAGCCTATCGGACGTAAGGGAAGACCCTCACGTCCGACAAAACAGAAAGTCACCCGTCGCCGGGTCCGGGAAGAGGACTACGACGACGAGTATGATGACGATGATTATGAGGATGAGAAACCGGTGCCGAGAAAAGCCAAAGGCAAAGGTGGCAAGCCTCGTCGTAAGCGCAGCTGGCTGTGGCTGCTGGTCAAGCTGGGGATTGTCTTCGCGGTGCTGATTGCCGCCTATGGCGTCTACCTCGACCAGAAAATCCGCAGCCGCATTGACGGTAAAGTCTGGGAGCTGCCGGCCGCGGTCTATGGCCGAATGGTGAACCTTGAGCCGGACATGCAGATCAGCAAAAACGAGATGGTGCGTCTGCTGAACGCCACCCAGTATCGTCAGGTCAGCGCGATGACGCGTCCTGGCGAATATACGGTGCAGGCCAACAGCATCGAGATGATCCGCCGTCCGTTCGATTTCCCGGACAGTAAAGAAGGGCAGGTGCGCGCGCGTCTGACCTTCGACGGCGACCATCTGGAAACCATCGAGAATATGGATAACAACCGCCAGTTCGGTTTCTTCCGCCTCGATCCGCGGCTTATCACCATGCTGCAGTCGCCGAACGGCGAGCAGCGTCTGTTCGTGAAGCGCAGCGGCTTCCCCGACCTGCTGGTGGATACGCTGCTGGCGACCGAAGACCGCCACTTCTACGAGCACGATGGTATCAGCCTCTATTCCATCGGCCGTGCGGTGCTGGCGAACCTGACGGCAGGCCGGACGGTGCAGGGGGCAAGTACCCTGACCCAGCAGCTGGTGAAAAACCTGTTCCTCTCCAGCGAACGCTCCTACTGGCGTAAAGCCAACGAAGCGTACATGGCGCTGATCGTCGACGCCCGCTACAGCAAGGATCGCATCCTTGAGCTGTATATGAACGAGGTGTACCTCGGTCAGAGCGGCGATAACGAAATTCGCGGCTTCCCGCTGGCCAGCCTGTACTACTTTGGCCGTCCGGTGGAAGAGCTGAGCCTCGACCAGCAGGCGCTGCTGGTGGGGATGGTGAAAGGGGCGTCAGTCTATAACCCGTGGCGCAACCCGAAACTGGCCCTTGAGCGACGCAATCTGGTGCTGCGCCTGCTGCAGCAGCAGCAGGTCATCGACCAGGAGCTGTACGACATGCTGAGCGCGCGTCCGCTGGGTGTGCAGCCGCGTGGCGGGGTGATTTCACCACAGCCGGCGTTTATGCAGATGGTGCGTCAGGAGCTGCAGGCGAAGCTGGGCGATAAAGTGAAAGATCTCTCCGGCGTGAAGATCTTTACGACCTTCGACTCGGTGGCGCAGGATGCCGCGGAAAAAGCGGCCACCGAAGGGATCCCGGTACTGAAGAAACAGCGCAAGCTGGCAGATCTGGAAACCGCCATGGTGGTGGTGGACCGCTTTACCGGTGAAGTGCGGGCGATGGTCGGCGGCGCGGAGCCGCAGTTCGCCGGCTACAACCGTGCGATGCAGGCCCGCCGGTCGATTGGTTCTCTGGCCAAGCCGGCGACCTATCTGACCGCGCTGAGCCAGCCGAACCAGTATCGCCTGAATACGTGGATCGCCGATGCGCCAGTGACCATTCGCCTGTCCAACGGCCAGACCTGGTCGCCGCAGAACGACGATCGTCGCTTCAGCGGCCAGGTGATGCTGGTGGATGCCCTGACCCGTTCGATGAACGTGCCGACGGTTAACCTCGGGATGGCGCTGGGCTTGCCGGCGGTGGTCGATACCTGGACCAAACTGGGGGCGCCGAAGAATCAGCTCAACGCCGTGCCGGCGATGCTGCTTGGCGCGCTGAACCTGACGCCAATTGAAGTGGCCCAGGCCTTCCAGACCATCGCCAGCGGCGGCAACCGTGCGCCACTCTCCGCCCTGCGGTCAGTGATTGCGGAAGATGGCACGGTGCTGTATCAGAGCTACCCGCAGGCGGAGCGCGCGGTGCCTGCCCAGGCGGCCTACATGACGCTGTGGACCATGCAGCAGGTGGTGCAGCGCGGGACGGGGCGTCAGCTGGGCGCGAAGTATCCGGGCCTCCATCTGGCGGGGAAAACCGGGACCACCAACAATAACGTCGATACCTGGTTTGCCGGGATCGACGGTAGCCAGGTGACCATCACCTGGGTGGGTCGCGATAATAACCAGCCAACCAAACTGTACGGCGCCAGCGGTGCGATGTCGATTTACCAGCGTTATCTGGCGAACCAGACGCCAACGCCGCTGGTGCTGACGGCGCCTGAAGACGTGGTCGACATGGGCGTGGACAGCAACGGCAACTTCGTCTGCAGCGGCGGTATGCGTTCGCTGCCGGTGTGGACGACGCAGCCGGATGCGCTGTGCCGCCAGGGCGAGATGATGCAGCAGCAGCAGTTGCAGCAGCAGGAAGCGAACAACCCGTTCAATCAGTCCGGGCAGCAGCAGCCTCAGCAGCAACAGCAGCAGCAACAGCAGCCGCCGAAGCAGCAGGAGAAGAGCGACGGCGTCGCGGGCTGGATCAAGGATATGTTCGGCAGTAACTGATTTAAGCCCTAAGACCAGACCCCTTAAGACGAAAGTATTAAGGGGTTTTTTTATGCCTGTAAAAAAGTTAACGGCTCTTTAACTCCATAATAACTATCTGGTTATTAATTCAGCCTTCAACCCGCAGCGACAGGCATATCGCTTGCCTTGCCTTCAACGTTTCGCCTATTATATCGCCCGTCATAATAATAATTCTCGTTTACGTTATCATTCACTTTCATCAGAGATATACCCATGGCGCGTCCAAAAACTGCTCAGCCAAACCACTCGCTGCGTAAAGTCGCAGCTGTAGTAGCCACGGCGGTTAGCGGCATGTCTGTCTACGCACAGGCAGCAGAACAACCGAAGCAAGAAGAAACCATCACCGTCGTTGCCGCCCCGGCCGCCCAGGAAAGCGCCTGGGGACCGGCGCCGACCATCGCGGCGAAACGCTCCGCCACGGCGACGAAAACCGATACCCCGATAGAAAAAACGCCGCAGTCTGTGTCGGTGGTGACGCGCCAGGAGATGGAGATGCGTCAGCCGACGACGGTAAAAGAGGCGCTCTCCTATACGCCAAGCGTCTTCTCCACCCGCGGCAGTTCGACCACCTATGACGTGGTCACCATTCGCGGCTTCACCACCTCGACGACCGTCAACACCAACCAGTATCTGGACGGCATGAAGCTGCAGGGGAATAACTACTCTGAAGTCTCCATGGATCCTTACTTCCTGGAGCGCGTGGAAGTGATGCGCGGGCCAACCTCGGTGCTGTACGGCAACAGCAACCCGGGTGGTATCGTCAGCATGGTCAGCAAACGCCCGACCACCGAGCCGCTGAAAGAAGTGCAGTTTAAGATGGGCACCGACAATCTGTGGCAGACCGGGTTTGACTTCAGCGACGCCATTGATGATGCCGGCGTCTGGTCCTACCGCCTGACCGGCCTGGGCCGCAGCCAGGATGCCCAGCAGCAGATGGCGAAATCGACCCGCTACGCGGTGGCGCCCTCCTTTAGCTGGCGTCCGGATGATAAAACCGACTTCACCTTCCTGAGCAACTTCCAGAATGATCCGGATGCGGGCTACTACGGCTGGCTGCCGCGCGAAGGCACCGTGGTGCCGTATTACGACGCCAACGGTAAGGCGCATAAGCTGCCGACCGATTTCAACGAAGGCGAGGCGGATAATAAAATCTCCCGCCGCCAGAAGATGGTGGGCTACAGCTTCTCCCATCAGTTCGATGACACCTTTACCGTGCGGCAGAACCTGCGCTATGCCGATGTGCATACGCTCTATCGTTCGGTGTACGGCAACGGCTATGTCGCGCCGGGCTACATGAATCGCGCCTATGTGCGCTCCGACGAGCACCTGAACACCTTCACCGTCGATACTCAGCTGCAGTCTGATTTCGCCACCGGCGCGGTTAGCCATACCCTGCTGACCGGCGTGGACTACTCGCGGATGCGTAACGATGTGGATGCCGACTACGGGACGGCGGATCCCATCAGCATGAACAATCCGCAGTACGGTAACCCGAATATTCAGGTCACCTTCCCGTACGCGGTGCTCAACCGGATGGAGCAGACTGGCCTGTACGCGCAGGATCAGATGGAGTGGGATAAATGGGTGATGACCCTGGGCGGCCGTTACGATTACGCCACGACCTCAACGTTAACCCGCGCCACCAACAGCCTGGCGGAGAACCACGACCAGCAGTTCAGCTGGCGCGGCGGCATCAACTACCTGTTCGATAACGGTATCTCTCCGTACTTCAGCTACAGCGAATCGTTTGAACCGGTATCGGGCGCCAGCAGCAGCGGTAAGCCGTTCGATCCGTCGCGCGGTAAGCAGTATGAAGCCGGCGTGAAATATGTGCCGAAAGATATGCCGGTGGTGGTCACCGCGGCGGTCTATCAGCTGACCAAAGACAAGAACCTGACGGCGGATCCGGCTAACCAGGCGTTCAGCATCCAGACCGGCGAAATCCGCTCCCGCGGCCTTGAGCTGGAGGCGAAGGCGGCGGTGAACGCCAATATTAACGTCACCGCAGCCTACAGCTACACCGATGCGGAGTACACTCACGATACGGTGTTCAACGGCAAACGTCCGGCGGAAGTGCCGCGTAACATGGCCTCCCTGTGGGCGGATTATACCTTCCACGAAACCGCGCTGAGCGGTCTGACGATTGGGGCCGGGGCGCGCTATATCGGTTCAACGGTCAGCTACTACAAAAATGACACCAGCACCGGTAAGAAAAATGATGCCTTTAGTGTGGCCGGTTATGCGCTGATGGATGCGACGGTGAAATACGATCTGGCGCGCTTTGGCCTGCCGGGCTCGTCGGTCGGCGTCAACGTCAACAACCTGTTCGACCGCGAATATGTCTCCAGTTGCTACAGCGAATACGCCTGCTACTGGGGGGCCGGACGTCAGGTCGTCGCCACCGCCACCTTCCGTTTCTAACCACCTACGGGCGCGGTTCGCCGCGCCCTTTATCAGGTTATCGCTATGCAGGAACAGACTCCGCACGCAGAAACCACCTTTGCGCTGGATCGCGTCACTTTCCGTGTGCCTGGCCGCACGTTGCTCCATCCGCTCTCGCTCACCTTCCCGGCCGGAAAAGTCACAGGCCTGATCGGCCATAATGGCTCCGGCAAGTCGACGTTACTGAAAATGCTTGGCCGCCATCAGCCGCCTTCTGCAGGCGATGTGCTGCTGGACGGCCAGCCGCTGGAGAGCTGGGGCAGCAAAGCCTTTGCCCGCAAAGTGGCCTATCTGCCGCAGCAGCTGCCGCCGGCCGAAGGTATGACGGTGCGCGAGCTGGTGGCGATCGGCCGCTATCCGTGGCACGGCGCGCTGGGTCGCTTTGGCGCGGCGGACCGCGAGAAAGTGGAAGAGGCGATTGCGCTGGTAGGGCTGAAGCCGCTCGCCCATCGTCTAGTGGACAGCCTCTCCGGCGGCGAACGTCAGCGGGCGTGGATCGCCATGCTGGTGGCGCAGGATAGCCGCTGTCTGCTGCTCGATGAACCCACCTCGGCGCTGGATATCGCCCATCAGGTTGATGTCCTCGCGCTGGTGCATCGTCTCAGCCAGCAGCGCGGCCTGACGGTGATCGCCGTCCTGCACGACGTTAATATGGCGGCCCGCTACTGCGACTATCTGGTGGCCCTGCGCGGCGGGGAAATGATCGCCCAGGGGACGCCGGCGGAACTGATGCGCAGCGATACCCTGGAACAAATCTACGGCATCCCGATGGGGATCCTGCCGCACCCGGCCGGCGCGGCGCCGGTAAGCTTTGTCTATTAATGATGACCCCGACTCAGATAACCCGACGTCGCCTGCTGACCGCGATGGCGCTCTCGCCGCTGCTGTGGCAGATGCGCGGCGCGCAGGCGGCGAACGTTGACCCGCAGCGTGTGGTCGCCCTGGAGTGGCTGCCGGCGGAGCTGCTGCTGGCGCTGGGCGTCACGCCTTACGGCGTGGCCGATATCCCTAACTATCGCCTGTGGGTAAACGAGCCCGCGCTGCCCGACTCGGTGATCGATGTCGGTTTGCGCACTGAACCCAATCTTGAGCTGCTGACGCAGATGAAACCGTCGTTTATCGTCTGGTCAGCAGGCTACGGCCCGTCGCCGGAGAAGCTGGCGCGTATCGCCCCCGGTCGCGGATTCACCTTTAGCGACGGCAAACGCCCGCTGGCGATGGCTCAGCGCTCGCTGCTGGAGATGGCTGACCTGCTGGGCAAACCGCAGCAGGCTCAGCGCCACCTGGCGGAGTTTGAGGCGCTGATGGCGAGCCTGAAGCCGCGCTTTGCCGGACGCGGCGACCGTCCGCTGCTGATGATCTCCCTGCTCGATCCGCGCCACGTTCTGGTGTTTGGCGAAAACTGCCTGTTCCAGGAGGTGCTTGACCGCTTTGGTATTAAAAACGCCTGGCGCGGCGAAGCGGCGTTCTGGGGCAGCGTTAGCGTTGGCATCGACCGGCTGGCGGCGTTTAACGAGGCCGATGTGATCTGTTTTGATCATGGTAACGAGCGGGAGATGACCCAGCTGCTGGCGACCCCGCTGTGGCAGGCGATGCCGTTCGTGCGCGCGGGGCGCTTCCAGCGCGTTCCGGCGGTGTGGTTCTATGGCGCGACGCTGTCGGCGATGCATTTTGCCCGCGTGCTGGCCGAGGCCCAGGGGAGTCCGGCATGAATACGCGTATTTCACCGTTAGCCAGTATCCTGCTGGCCGCGCTGCTGGTCGCCGCCTTCGCGTTGAGTATCGTCAATCTCAATGTCGCCTTGCCCTATGCGCAATGGCGGCAGGCGCTGCGGCAGCCGGATAGCGATCAGATTGCCCAGATGCTGTTTCATTACAGCCTGCTGCCGCGGGTGGCCGTTTCACTGCTGGTGGGGGCCGGGCTGGGACTGGTCGGCGTACTGTTCCAGCAGGTGCTGCGCAATCCGCTGGCGGAGCCGACCACCCTTGGCGTCGCCACCGGCGCGCAGCTGGGGATAACGGTCACCACGCTGTGGGCCATCCCTGGCGTGCTGGCGTCGCAGTTTGCCGCGCTGGCCGGGGCCTGTCTGGTGGGTGCGCTGGTGTTTGGCGTCTCCTGGGGCAAGCGTCTGTCGCCGGTAACGCTGATCCTGGCGGGCCTGGTGGTCAGCCTCTACTGCGGGGCGCTTAACCAGCTGATGGTGATTTTCCATCACGACCAGCTGCAGAGCATGTTCCTGTGGAGCACCGGGACGCTGACGCAAACCGACTGGAGCGTGGCGCAGCGCCTGTGGCCGCAGCTGCTGGGCGGGGCGATACTCACCCTGCTGCTGCTGCGTCCGCTGACTCTGATGGGGCTCGATGACGGGGTGGCGCGCAACCTGGGGCTGGCGCTGTCTCTGGCGCGCCTCGGCGCCCTGACGCTGGCGATCGTGATGAGCGCGCTGCTGGTCAATGCGGTCGGGATTATCGGCTTTATCGGCCTGTTCGCGCCGCTGCTGGCGAAAATGCTCGGCGCCCGTCGACTGCTTGCCCGGCTGCTGCTGGCGGCGCTGATCGGCGCGCTGCTCCTGTGGCTTTCCGATCAGGTGATCCTCTGGCTGAGCCGGGTATGGCGGGAAGTCTCCACCGGCTCGGTCACCGCCCTGATTGGCGCGCCGCTGCTGCTGTGGCTGCTGCCGCGGCTGCGCAGCATCAGCGCCCCGGTGATGAACGGCGGCGATAATGTGCAGCCTGAACGCTATCACGTGCAATGGTTTGTTCTCGGGGGCGTCGCGTTGCTGCTGCTGGCGATGAGCGTAGCGCTGGCCTTTGGTCGCGATGCCCACGGTTGGCTGTGGGCTCACGGCGATCTGCTGGAGCAACTGCTGCCCTGGCGCTGGCCGCGAGTGCTGTCGGCGCTGTTCGCCGGGGTGATGCTGGCGGTCGCCGGCTGTATTATCCAGCGCCTGACCGGCAACCCGATGGCCAGCCCGGAAGTGCTGGGCATCAGCTCCGGCGCCGCCTTTGGCGTGGTGCTGATGCTGTTCTTCGTGCCTGGCGACGCCTTTGGCTGGCTGCTGCCGGCCGGGAGCCTTGGCGCGGCGGCCACTTTGCTGATCATTATGCTGGCCGCCGGGCGGGGCGGTTTCTCGCCGCATCGGATGCTGCTGGCGGGGATGGCGCTCAGTACCGCCTTCACCATGCTGCTGATGATGCTGCAGGCCAGCGGCGATCCGCGCATGGCGCAGATCCTGACGTGGATCTCGGGGTCGACCTACAGCGCGACGCCGGAGAGGGTGGTACGCAGCGGCGCGGTGATGCTGGTCCTGCTGGCGCTGGCGCCGCTCTGTCGCCGCTGGTTAACCATCCTGCCGCTGGGCGGGGAGGCGGCGCGGGCGGTGGGCATGGCGCTGACGTCATCGCGGATTGTTCTGCTGCTGCTGGCGGCCTGCCTGACGGCGGCGGCGACGCTGACCATCGGCCCGCTGAGCTTCGTCGGGCTGATGGCGCCGCATATTGCGCGCATGATGGGCTTCCGGCGAACGCTGCCGCATATGGTGATCTCCGGACTGACTGGCGGGCTGCTGCTGGTCTTCGCCGACTGGTGCGGACGGATGATCATGTTCCCGTACCAGATCCCGGCGGGGCTGCTGTCGACCTTTATCGGCGCGCCGTACTTTATCTATTTGCTGAGGAAGCAGAGCCGCTAACGCGTGGCGTTTGCGCGAAAGCACCCGGATAGCGACGCATTGCGCCTTATCCGGGCTACCGGACGGTGCCGTTTTTTGTCGGGTGGCGGCTAACGCCTTACCCGACCTGCGGTCCGTGCCATGGCGAGTATGGTAGGCCGGGTAAGCGGAGCGCCACCCGGCATGCAGGGAGCTTACAGTTTGGCAAATACCCGGCGCGCGGCGTCGATGGTATTGTCGATATCTTCCTCGCTGTGGGCGACGGACATAAAGCCGGCCTCAAACGCTGACGGCGCCAGGTACACGCCTTCCTCCAGCATCAGATGGAAGAAGCGCTTGAAGCGTTCGACGTCGCACTTCACCACGTCCTGATAGCAGGTGACGGTTTCGGCATCGGTAAAGAAGATGCCGAACATGCCGCCGACGTTATTGACCACCAGCGGGATCCCGGCGTCACGCGCCGCATCCAGCAGGCCTTGCGCCAGCTGGTTGGTCAGCTCGGTGAGGGTTTCATGCACGCCCGGCTGCGCCACTTCGCTTAAGCAGGCGAAGCCGGCGGCCATGGCGATCGGGTTACCGGAGAGGGTTCCGGCCTGGTAGACCGGACCGGTGGGCGCCAGCGCGTCCATCACCTCGCGACGGCCGCCGAAGGCGCCTACCGGCATCCCGCCGCCGATGATTTTCCCGAGACAGGTCAGATCCGGCTCCACGCCGTAATAAGCCTGCGCGCCCGCCAGCGCCACGCGGAAGCCGGTCATCACTTCGTCGATGATCAGCAGGGCGCCAAATTCGTCGCACAGCGCGCGCAGGCCCGGCAGGAACTCCGGCTGCGGCGGAATGCAGTTCATATTCCCGGCGACCGGCTCGACGATGATGCAGGCGATATCCTGCGGATACTGCTCGAACGCCGCGCGCACGGAGGCGAGGTCGTTATAGGTGCAGGTCAGGGTATGTTTGGCGAAATCAGCCGGCACGCCCGGCGAGTTCGGCTGGCCGAGGGTCAGCGCGCCGGAACCGGCTTTCACCAGCAGGCAGTCGGCATGGCCGTGGTAGCAGCCTTCGAACTTGATGATCTTGTCGCGGCCTGTGAAACCGCGCGCCAGGCGAATCGCGCTCATGGTGGCTTCGGTACCGGAGTTCACCATGCGCACCATATCCATGGTCGGCACCAGCTCGGTCACCAGCGCCGCCATTTTTACTTCCATTTCGGTCGGCGCGCCAAAGCTCAGGCCGCGGGACGCCGCCTCGATCACCGCGTTGCGGATCGCCGGATGGTTGTGGCCCAGCACCATCGGACCCCAGGAGCCGACATAATCGATATAGGCTTTTCCATCCACGTCATAGAGGTAAGCGCCATCCGCGCGTTCGATAAACAGCGGGGTGCCGCCGACGCCGGTGAAGGCGCGGACCGGCGAGTTAACGCCGCCGGGGATCAGTTCACGCGCAGCGTGGTACAGATTTTCAGATTTGCTCATGGCCAGGGTCCTGGTTCGTGAAAAATGTTTTATCGGCTATTCTAAGTTATTCCAGGATGGTTATGAAAGTTTTGCCCAATTGAAACAATGTGCCGCAAGGGCATTTTTTTGACGACGCAGCGCGCCGGGGCGGCTAAAATGCCTCTCTCTTCATTTGTATTACCAATAATTGATAACGGCATGAAAGCAGAAACTCCCTCTTTTGAAGCACATCAGTTCGTGCGGGTGCGTCGCGGCGATGCGGTGCGCCGGTTGATTCAGCGCGATAAAACGCCGCTGGCGGTGCTGTTTATGGCGGCGGTGGTCGGCACGCTGGCCGGACTGGTGGGCGTGGCGTTTGAAAAGAGCGTGAACTGGGTGCAGAACCAGCGGATCGGCGCCCTGGCGCAGGTGGCGGACCACTGGTATCTGGTCTGGCCGCTGGCGTTTATCTTGTCGGCGCTGCTGGCGATGGTCGGCTATTTCCTCGTGCGCCGCTTTGCGCCGGAGGCTGGCGGATCGGGGATCCCGGAAATCGAAGGGGCGCTGGAGGAGCTGCGGCCGGTGCGCTGGTGGCGCGTGCTGCCGGTGAAATTCATCGGCGGCATGGGGACCCTGGGCGCCGGAATGGTGCTGGGACGCGAGGGGCCGATGGTGCAGCTTGGCGGCAACATTGGACGCATGGTGCTGGATATTTTCCGCATGCGCAGTCCGGAAGCGCGGCACACGCTGCTGGCGACCGGTGCGGCGTCGGGGCTCTCAGCGGCCTTTAACGCGCCGCTGGCCGGTATCCTGTTTATCATCGAAGAGATGCGCCCGCAGTTCCGCTACAACCTGATCTCCATTAAAGCGGTATTTACCGGCGTGATCATGTCGAGCATTGTGTTTCGCATTTTCAACGGCGAGGCGGCAATTATAGAGGTGGGCAAGCTGAGCAATGCCCCGGTGAATACCCTGTGGCTGTACCTGGTGCTGGGGATGCTGTTTGGCTGCTTTGGCCCGCTGTTTAATTTTCTGGTGCTACGCACCCAGGATCTGTTCCAGCGCATTCACGGCGGCAACATCAAAAAATGGGTGTTAATTGGCGGGGTCATCGGCGGGCTTTGCGGCCTGCTGGGGCTGATGCAGCCCTCCGCGGTGGGGGGCGGCTTTAACCTGATCCCCATCGCCGCCGCCGGTAACTTCTCCGTCGGTTTGCTGCTGTTCATCTTTATTGCCCGCGTGGTGACCACGCTGATCTGCTTCTCTTCCGGCGCGCCGGGCGGCATTTTCGCTCCGATGCTGGCGCTCGGCACGCTGCTGGGCACGGCGTTCGGCATGGCGGCTATTCCGCTGTTTCCGTCCTACCATCTCGATGCCGGCACCTTCGCCATTGCCGGTATGGGGGCGCTGCTCGCCGCCTCGGTGCGCGCGCCGCTGACCGGGATTGTGCTGGTGCTGGAGATGACCGATAACTATCAGCTCATTTTGCCAATGATTATTACCTGCCTTGGCGCAACACTACTGGCGCAATTCCTCGGTGGTAAGCCTTTGTATTCGACCATTCTGCAACGTACTCTGGCGAAGCAGGAGGCCGAGCAGGCGGCAAAAGCGCAGCAGGCACCCCGGGAGAATACTTGAACGATTTACCAGGGTATTAGATAATGGCTCAAAAGGTCCGGTTATTCTTTAACCGGCCGGAAGTATCAATGGGAGCAAAAAATGAGTGATGACGTAGCGTTGCCGCTGGAGTTTACCGAAGCCGCAGCCAATAAAGTAAAACACCTGATTGCGGATGAAGATAATCCGAACCTGAAACTGCGCGTGTATATCACCGGCGGCGGTTGCAGCGGTTTCCAGTATGGCTTCACCTTCGACGATCAGGTGAACGAAGGGGATATGACCATTGAGAAACAGGGTGTCGGCCTGGTGGTTGACCCGATGAGCCTGCAGTACCTGGTCGGCGGCTCTGTCGACTATACCGAAGGGCTGGAAGGTTCACGCTTTATCGTGACCAACCCGAATGCGAAAAGCACCTGCGGCTGCGGGTCCTCGTTCAGCGTTTAAAGCGAGCGCGGCAGGGGCTTTTTCTCGCAGCGAGAGGGCGCCAACGCTAAAAACGGTAACCTCAGGGTTACCGTTTTGCTTTTATGGCCGTCCGTTATCGTCCAGGGCAAACGTCGGCAGCTTCAGGTGCCAGCGGATCGCCGCCAGCCGGATCGCCAGGGTCACCACCATCCCCATCATTGCCGAATTCTCCAGCGGGAGATGGAAGGTGTCGTGCGCGGTGGCGTGGACAATGCCGCCGACAATACAGGCGGTGGCGTAGATCTCGGTGCGCAGAATCATAGGAATTTCGCGCGCCAGCACGTCGCGGATTATCCCGCCGCCAACGCCGGTCACCACGCCCATGCATACCGCTACCAGCGGGCCGCTGCCGGCGAGAAAGGCTTTATTGACGCCGATGCCGACAAACACCGCTAAACCGACGGCGTCGAGCACCGGCAGGATCCATTTCGGCAGCCGGCGCGGCTGGCGGACCAGCAGGATGGTCAGCATGCTGGTGACCATCGCCACCACCAGATCGGTGGGATCTTTGACCCAGAATACCGGGCCATTCGCCAGCGCCATGTCGCGGATGGTTCCGCCGCCCACCGCCGTCACCACGCCTAACACCAGCACGCCAAACGGGTCCATGCGTAACTTTCCGGCCAGCAGAACGCCGGAGATCGCGAAAACGGCCGTGCCAATAATATCCAGCCAATAGACAAGCATCGTTGATTCCCACTGAACATCCGCTTTACCGGATGGTTATTTTACCTGGTCGAGCGCCGCACAAAGTTGTTTGGCGGCGAGGATAATACGTGGGCTTGCGCGTTCAAACCAGTCGCTGTGTAACGCAATCAACGAAATGGTGAGCTGATGTTGCCAAAAGCGCTGCGCCTCGGCGATGCGGCTGGCGTCGCCGGTCACCACAATCGCCTGCGGCTGACGGGCCAGCACCTGTTCGCGGCTCACCTGCGGCCAGGGAACACGGCTGGCGGCAAAGATATTCTCGCCGCCGCACAGCCTCAGCACCTGATCCTGAATCGAGCCGGGGCCGCTGGTGAACAGCGGGGCGGAACCGAACTGCAGGAAGACGCGTTTCTTCGGCGCGCTGGCATAGCGCGCTTTCAGCGCATCGTATTCCTGCTGCATCGCCTGCGCCGCCTGCTGCGCTTTTTCCGGCTGCGGGCTCCACTTCGCCAGTTGACGCAGGGTGGCGATGATCTCTTCGATGGTCGAAGTCTGCACCCAGAGGACGTGGATCCCCAGGGACTGCAGCTGGTTAACCTGACGTTCGGCATTACCGCCGCGCCAGGCCAGCACCAGGTCTGGCTTTAACGCTACGATGCGCTCCAGGTTCATCCCCTGCCAGCTGGCAACCTGCTCAATCGTTTTGGCCTGCGGCGGATAATCGGAATAGCTACTGACGCCGACCGGCGTGATCCCGGCGGCAAAGGCCAGTTCGGTATTGGCGGGGGAGAGGGTGATCACCCGCGGCGCGGCCAGCAGCCACGCCGGGGCGAGTAACAGCAGCGCGGCAAGCGCGAAGGAGAGCGACTTAGCCACGTGCCAGGTTCTGGACCAGATTCTCCACCATCAGGGTGGACTGTCTGGCGGCGACCGCAAGGAACTCCTCAAAGCTGAGGTGAGACTGCTGGTCGGCCACATCGGAGATGGCGCGAACCACCACGAAGGGAACCTTAAAGTTATGGCAAACGTGAGCGATAGCGGTCGCTTCCATTTCCACAGCGATCGCCTGCGGGAAATTATGGCGGATCTTCGCCAGACCGACAGAGCCGTTAATGAAGGCATCGCCGCTGACGATCAGGCCGCGAACGGCATTGAGATCTAACGCGTTAATGCAGCTCTCCGCGGCGGCCACCAGTTTTTCGTCCGCTTTAAAGCCCGCCGGGCAGCCAGGCAGCTGGCCGTACTCATAACCGAAGGCGGTGACGTCGGCGTCGTGGTAGCGCGCTTCATCGGAGACGACGATATCGCCGACCTTCAGCGTCGGCGCCAGGCCGCCGGCAGAGCCGGTATTAATGATCACGTCAGGCTGGTAACGCTCCAGCAGCAGGGTCGCGCCCATCGCCGCCGCCACTTTCCCGATACCAGACTTCAGTAGCGCGACGTCAACGCCGTGAAGTTGGCCGGTATAGATTTCGCTCCCGCCAATAGTGATAGTCTGGCGGTTTTCGATTTTGTCGCGCAGAAGGGTAACTTCCTCTTCCATAGCGCCAATAATGCCAATTTTCATAGATTTACTCGCGATGTGTCAGGTTTAGTTGCATAGTCTATCATGCGCTTAAGGGGAAGCGTATTGCTCGCGCGGGAGAGGCTATGGCAAAGATTGATTTTCGCAACAAGATAAACTGGCGTCGACGCTTCCGTTCGCCGCCGCGTGTCGAGACGGAGCGCGACATCCTGCGGATCTTCGAAAGCGATCGGGGACGGATCGTCAACTCGCCGGCCATCCGTCGCTTACAACAAAAAACTCAGGTCTTCCCGCTGGAGCGCAACGCGGCGGTGCGTACCCGTCTGACCCACTCGCTGGAGGTGCAGCAGGTGGGGCGTTACATCGCCAAAGAGGTACTGAGCCGGCTGAAAGAGCAGAGGCTGCTGGAAGAGTATGGCCTGGAAGAGCTGACCGGGCCATTCGAGAGCGTGGTGGAGATGGCCTGCCTGATGCACGATATCGGCAACCCGCCGTTTGGCCATTTTGGCGAGGCGGCGATTAACGACTGGTTCCGCCAGCGTCTGGCGCCCGGCGATGCGCTCGGGCAGCCGCTGACCGACGATCGCTGTGAAGTGCAGGCATTACGCCTGCAGGAGGGGGAAACGTCGCTTAACGCGCTGCGCCGCAAAGTGCGCCAGGATCTCTGTTGCTTTGAGGGCAACGCCCAGGGCATTCGTCTGGTCCATACGCTGATGCGCATGAATCTAACCTGGGCGCAGGTCGGCTGTATTCTGAAATATACTCGTCCGGCGTGGTGGTCCGAGGCGACGCCAGCCAGCCACAGTTATTTAATGAAGAAGCCTGGCTACTATTTAGCCGAAGAGGAGTATGTGGCGCGCCTGCGTAAAGAACTGGATCTGGCGCCTTACAATCGGTTCCCATTAACCTGGATTATGGAAGCCGCGGATGACATCTCATATTGCGTCGCGGATCTCGAGGACGCGGTGGAAAAACGTATTTTCAGCGCTGAGCAGCTTTATCAGCATCTTTACGACGCCTGGGGCAGCCATGAAAAAGGATCGTTATTCTCGCAGGTGGTGGAAAATGCCTGGGAGAAATCACGAGCCAATTCCCTGAAGCAGAGCGCGGAAGATCAGTTTTTTATGTATTTGCGGGTGAACACGCTGAATAAGCTGGTGCCCTACGCGGCGCGCCGATTTATTGACAACCTGCCGGCCATCTTTACGGGCGACTTTAATCATGCGCTGCTCGAGGACGACAGCGATTGCAGTCAGCTGCTGGAGCTTTATAAAAATGTGGCGATGAAACAGGTGTTTAGCCATCCGGATGTCGAGCAGCTGGAATTGCAGGGCTACCGGGTGATCAGCGGCCTGCTGGATATCTATCAGCCGCTGCTGAAATTATCACTGGAGGATTTCAGCGAATTAGTGGCGCAGGAGCGGGTACGGCGTTTACCCATTGCCTCCCGGCTGTATCAGAAACTTTCAACCCGCCACCGGCTGGCCTATGTGGAAGCGGTAAATAAGCTCGCGCGCACAGCGCCTGAATTTGCGCTGATGGAATACTATTATCGCTGCCGTCTGATTCAGGATTATATCAGCGGGATGACGGATTTATATGCGTGGGATGAATATCGACGACTGATGGCGGTGGAATAGGCTGGAGTTTTGTAAAGATGGACAATAAATTTTTACTTTTTCCAGAAACTTAATTCCGGAACTTAGCGCTATAAAATGACTCTGATAGTCACGTACACAGCAACTTTCGTTTTCTGATATTGAGATTGAAACTGATGAAAAAAACCACGTTAGCAATGAGTGCACTGGCTCTGAGTTTAGGTCTGGCATTGTCCCCGCTCTCTGCGAGCGCGGCGGAAACGGCATCTTCGGCCACTAACGCGCAGCAGATGCCAAGCCTGGCCCCGATGCTGGAGAAAGTGATGCCGTCGGTGGTGAGCATTAACGTTGAAGGTAGCACCACCGTTAATACCCCACGGATGCCGCGTAACTTCCAGCAGTTCTTTGGCGATAACTCGCCGTTCTGCCAGGATGGTTCTCCATTCCAGAGTTCGCCGTTTTGCCAGGGCGGCGGACAGGGCGGTCAGCCTGACGGCGGCCAGCAGCAGAAATTCATGGCGCTGGGCTCCGGCGTGATTATTGATGCGGCCAAAGGGTATGTGGTGACCAACAACCACGTCGTGGACAACGCCACCACGATTAAGGTCCAGCTGAGCGATGGTCGTAAGTTTGATGCCAAAGTCGTGGGTAAAGACCCGCGCTCTGATATCGCGCTGATTCAGATTCAGGATCCGAAAAACCTGACGGCAATTAAGCTTGCCGACTCTGACGCGCTGCGCGTCGGCGACTACACCGTGGCTATCGGTAACCCGTTCGGTCTGGGCGAAACCGTGACCTCCGGGATTGTTTCCGCGCTGGGTCGTAGCGGCCTGAACGTGGAAAACTACGAAAACTTTATCCAGACCGATGCGGCGATTAACCGCGGGAACTCCGGCGGCGCGCTGGTGAATCTCAACGGCGAGCTGATCGGCATCAACACCGCCATTCTGGCGCCGGACGGCGGCAACATCGGTATCGGTTTTGCTATCCCGAGCAACATGGTGAAAAACCTGACCGAACAGATGGTGAAATATGGCCAGGTGAAACGCGGCGAGCTCGGCATCATGGGCACCGAACTGAACTCTGAGCTGGCGAAAGCGATGAAAGTCGACGCCCAGCGCGGCGCCTTCGTCAGCCAGGTGATGCCGGGGTCGGCGGCCGCGAAAGCGGGCATTAAAGCCGGCGACGTGATCACCTCCCTCAACGGGAAGGCGATCAGCAGCTTCGCCGCGCTGCGTGCTCAGGTCGGCACCATGCCTATCGGCAGCAAGGTTGAGCTTGGCCTGCTGCGCGATGGCAAACCGGTGACCGTCACCGTCGAACTGCAGCAGAGCAACCAGACCCAGGTTGACTCCAGCACCATCTTCAACGGGATTGAAGGGGCGGAAATGAGCAACAAGGGTCAGGACAAAGGCGTGGTGGTCAATAATGTGAAAGCCGGCACCCCGGCGGCGCAGATTGGCCTCAAGAAAGGCGACATCATTGTCGGGGCCAACCAGCAGCCGGTGAAAAACATCGCCGATCTGCGGAAAATCTTCGACGCCAAACCGTCCGTGCTGGCGCTGAACATTCAGCGCGGCGACGCCTCCATCTACCTGCTGCTGCAGTAATCGTCAGCGCTTGATCCCAGCCCCTTCCCTCGCCGAGGGCAGGGGCTTTTTTTCGTTCTGTGACCGCTTCCACAACTCCACATATCTCATCCGGGCTTCGGGCATATGCACAATGCAGCAGGGCGACGACTCTTTTATGCTGGTGCCCTGCAAAGGGGAGGATTACATGGCTGGCTGGCATCTCGATACCAAAATGGCGCAGGATATTGTGGCGCGGACGATGCGCATCATCGATACCAACATCAACGTGATGGATGCCCGCGGGCGGATTATCGGCAGCGGCGATCGGGAAAGGATTGGTGAATTGCACGAAGGCGCGCTGCTGGTGCTTTCCCAGGGGAGGGTGGTGGATATCGACGACGCGGTGGCTCGCCATCTGCACGGGGTGCGCCAGGGCATTAACCTGCCGCTGCGCCTGGAGGGGGAGATCGTCGGGGTGATCGGCCTGACCGGCGAGCCGGAGTCGCTGCGAAAATATGGCGAGCTGGTGTGCATGACGGCAGAGATGATGCTGGAGCAGTCGCGACTGATGCATCTCCTGGCGCAGGACAGCCGTCTGCGCGAAGAGCTGGTGATGAACCTGATTCAGGCGGAAGAGCATACCCCGGCGCTGAACGAATGGGCTCAGCGATTAGGCATCGACCTGAATCAGCCGCGCGTGGTGGCGATGATTGAGGTGGACAGCGGCCAGCTCGGCGTAGACAGCGCGATGGCGGAATTACAGCAACTGCAGAACGCGCTGACCACGCCCGATCGCCATAATCTCGTGGCCATTGTCTCGCTCACGGAAATGGTGGTGCTGAAACCGGCGCTGAACAGCTTTGGCCGCTGGGACGCCGACGATCACGTCCGGCGCGTCGAGCAGCTTATTGCCAGGATGAAAGAGAATGGCCAGCTCCGTTTCCGCGTGGCGTTGGGCAACTTCTTCACCGGCCCCGGGAGTATCGCCCGCTCTTACCGTACCGCTCGCACGACGATGATGGTGGGCAAGCAGCGGATGCCGGAGAGCCGCTGCTATTTCTATCAGGATTTGATGCTGCCGGTGCTGCTTGACAGCCTGCGCGGCGGCTGGCAGGCCAATGAGTTGGCTCGTCCGCTGGCGCGTCTCAAGGCGATGGATAACAACGGACTGCTGCGGCGAACGCTGCAGGCGTGGTTTCGCCATAACGTGCAGCCGCTGGCGACGTCGAAGGCCCTGTTTATTCATCGGAATACGCTGGAGTACCGGTTGAATCGTATTTCGGAGCTGACGGGGCTGGATCTTGGCAGCTTTGACGACCGGCTGCTGCTGTATATCGCGCTGCAGCTGGATGAACAACGCTAAGGCGTGAAGGTAAAAAAATGCCGGGTAGCGACTCGCCATACCCGGCCTGGACGATGCATGCTGTCGGTAGCGGTTTGATACCGCCAGCCCGGTCAGGCGACGCGCCGCCGGGGATGCGCTTACTTACGGGTGAGCTTTTCCAGATCGGCTTCGATTTCGCTGATCTTATTGGTGACCACGCTTTCCAGATGGCGTAAATCGTCGAGGATTTTACGCTTGAGATCGATTTCAGTGCGATCGCGCTGGCAGATCTGATCCAGCTCATCGATGACGTAGCGCAGATTGGGGCTGATCTCCTGGACCTCTTTGTAGCCCTGGCCGACGCCGTCGGCGACGACGGTTTTGCGCTGACGCGGATATTTGAACTTCACGCTCTTGGCGAAGAATTCGCCTTTGTCTTTCTGAAAATAGATTTTCAGAATGTCGTTGTTAGCTTCCTGCCGCAGGCTATAGCGATCGATCTCATCAGGGTTGGTAATGCCAAGACTTTTCAGATTATCGTACATAACGGTACCTTTGATAGCATCATAACCATTGAATAATTAACGAAAAAATCCATTCTCGCCAGCATCAAATATAAAAAAAGCGGGATATCTCCCGCTTTTTATTTGCTTTAGTCGATGGTGCGCAGCAGTTCGTTAATGCCGACCTTGCCGCGAGTTTTAGCATCGACTTTCTTCACGATCACTGCGCAGTACAGACTGTATTTACCATCTTTCGACGGCAGGTTGCCTGACACCACTACCGAGCCAGCCGGCACGCGGCCGTAGAAGACTTCGCCGGTTTCTCGATCGTAGATTTTGGTGCTCTGACCCAGGTAAACGCCCATGGAGATCACGGAGCCTTCTTCGACAATCACCCCTTCAACTACTTCAGAGCGCGCGCCGATGAAGCAGTTGTCTTCGATGATGGTCGGGTTCGCCTGCAGCGGCTCCAGTACGCCACCGATGCCGACGCCGCCGGACAGGTGAACGTTTTTACCGATCTGCGCGCAGGAGCCGACGGTGGCCCAGGTGTCAACCATGGTGCCTTCGTCAACGTAGGCGCCGATGTTAACGTAGGACGGCATCAGCACGGTGTTGCGGGCGATAAACGCGCCCTGGCGCACCGCTGCCGGCGGCACCACGCGGAAACCTTCTTTCTGGAAACGCGCTTCGTCATAGTCAGCGAATTTCATCGGTACTTTATCGAAGTAGCGGCTTTCCGCACCATCGATAACCTGGTTATCGTTAATACGGAAAGAGAGCAGTACCGCCTTCTTCAGCCACTGATGCGTCACCCACTGACCGTCGATCTTCTCAGCGACGCGCAGCGCGCCGGAATCCAGAAGGGCAATAACCTGGTTAACCGCTTCGCGGGTCACGGTATCCACATTGGCCGGCGTGATGTCGGCGCGACGCTCAAAGGCGGACTCAATAACGTTCTGTAACTGCTGCATTGTTTCTTTCCATTCACTAAAAAAAATACGTCACCCTTTATCGTTTGGATTGAGGGCCGCTGTCAACCGTTGTTGCACTTCTTGTTGCAGCTCATTATTAAGGGCACGCCGGTCGGCGGTAGCGATTATAAATAAATCTTCTACTCGCTCACCAATTGTCGTAATTCGCGCCCCGTGAAGCGAAATTCCGAGGTCGGCGAACACCTGACCGACGCGGGCGAGCAGCCCGGGCTGGTCAAGGGCAATCAGCTCGAGAAACGATTTGCGATCGGTATGGGTCGGCAGGAAATTCACCTCGGTGTCCACCGAAAAATGACGCAGCTTTGCCGCCTGACGACGGGGCGCCGGGGGCTCCCAACTGCGCTGGGTGATGGTCTGTTCCAGACCCTGGCGGATCGCCTCGTGGCGGTCGGCGGACAGCGGACTGCCGTCAGGCTCAAGGACGATAAAGGTATCCATCGCCATGCCGTCGCGGGTGGTGAAGATCTGCGCGTCGTGGACGCTGAGGTTGCGACGGTCCAGTTCGCCGCACACCGCGGCGAACAGGTAAGGGCGATCCGGGCTCCAGATAAAAATCTCCGTTCCGCCGCGAGTGGCCTGCGAGCTCAGGAGGATCATCGGCTTATTCAGATCGTGGCGCAGCAGGTTGCGGGCGTGCCAGGCGAGCTGCGTCGGCGTATGTCGTACGAAATAGTTGGCGCGGCAGCGGTTCCAGATTTGATGCAGCGCCTCTTCATTAATATTGTCCATCCGCAGCAGGGCCAGCGCCTGCAGCTGATGGTGACGCACCCGTTCGCGCATGTCCGGGGTGCTTTGCATGCCGCGACGCAGCTGTTTTTCAGTGGCGAAATAGAGTTCGCGCAGCAGGCTCTGCTTCCAGCTGTTCCACAGGGTTTCGTTGGTGGCGCAGATATCGGCGACGGTCAGGCACACCAGAAAGCGCAGGCGATTTTCCGTTTGCACCTCCTCGGCGAACTGCTTAATCACCTCCGGATCCTGAATATCGCGCCGCTGGGCGGTGACCGACATCAGCAGGTGGTGACGCACCAGCCAGGCGACCAGCTGCGTTTCACGGGAGTTCAGCCCGTGCAGTTCGGCAAATTTCAGCACATCCTGTGCGCCGAGGATCGAGTGGTCGCCGCCGCGCCCTTTGGCGATGTCGTGGAACAGGGCGGCGATTAAAATCAGCTCCGGGTGCGTTAAGCGCGGCCACAGTTCCACGCACAGCGGGTGGCGGCTACGGGTCTCTTCTTTAGCAAAGCTCTCCAGCTTGAGCATCACGCGGATGGTGTGTTCATCGACGGTGTAGGCGTGAAACAGGTCGAACTGCATCTGGCCGACGATATGGGACCACTGCGGCATATAGGCCCACAGCACGCTGTGACGATGCATCGGCAGCAGTCCGCGACTCACTGCCCCCTGATGGCGCAGCATGCTGAGAAAGAGCGTGCGCGCCTCCGGGATATAGCACAGCGGCTGGGTCAGATGGCGGCGGGCGTGGCGCAGATGGCGCAACGTCGTGGAGTAGATGCCGGTGATGGTGCTGTTGCGCACCATGATATAAAACATGCGCAGAATGGCCTGCGGCTCGCGTATAAACAGCGTATCGTCACGCAGATCGATCAGCGTGCCGCGCAGCTGGAAATCATCATCGATCGGGCGCGGTTTTTCATCCTCGGTCAGGGCGAGGATGGCCTCTTCAAACAGCTGCAGCAGCATCTGGTTCAGCTCGCTTACCCGGCGGGTGACGCGGAAGAAGTCCTTCATCATATGCTCAATCGGCTGGTTGCCGTCGCCTTCATAGCCGAGCCGCCGGGCGACGCTGAGCTGGCGGTCGAAAAGCAGGCGGTTGTCATAGCGAGTGAGTTCGAGATGCAGCGCGAAGCGGATACGCCACAGCTGGTGCAGACACTCGTTGAGCTCATTGCGCTCGGCCTCGGTCAGAAAGCCGAAGCCGACCATCTCATCCATCGAGGTGGCGCCGAAATGGCGGCGAGCCACCCACTGTAGCGTATGGATATCGCGCAGGCCGCCGGGGCTGCTTTTCACGTCCGGCTCGAGGTTATAGCTGGTGCCGTGATAGCGCTGATGACGAACGTTCTGCTCTTCGACTTTCGCGGCGAAGAACTTTTCTGATGGCCAGAAGCCGTCGCTAAAAATATGTTTTTGCAGTTCAAGGAACAGCGCGACGTCGCCGATCAGCAGGCGCGATTCGATTAAGTTGGTGGCGACGGTGAGATCCGAAAGCCCTTCCAGCAGACACTCTTCGAGAGTGCGCACGCTGTGGCCTACCTCCAGTTTGACGTCCCACAGCAGCGTCAGCAGTTCGCCGACCTTTTGCGCCTGGTCGTCCGGCAGCTTTTTGCGGCTGAGGATCAGCAGATCGACGTCAGAGAGCGGATGCAGCTCGCCGCGGCCATAGCCGCCGACGGCCACCAGCGCCAGGTCGCAGACGGATTCAAAGCCGCAGGCGATCCACAACCGCTGCAGCAGCTGGTCGATAAATTCGGTGCGCGCCGCAATGAGCTGCTCCGCGGCGATACCGGCGTCAAACGCCTCGCCCAGCCAGTGCTGAAAGGTATCGATGTGCGCCTTAATTGCGGCACAGTTCAGATCGCCCTGCGGCCAGCTCACCGGAGGTTCCGGCGGGATGGGCAGAAGGGGGGAGGCTGTGTCAGGTAATGAGTTGCTCATCGCGTCACCATAAGAAAAAACTATCTAATAAAAAAGCCGGCGGGCGCCGGCTTTTCATCATTCATCGTGCGAGATTATCGCCGGGATGGTGTCATCCTTACGTAGCGTCAGAATTTCGCAGCCGTTGTCTGTCACCACAATAGTATGCTCATACTGCGCAGACAAGCTCCGGTCTTTGGTTTTCACCGTCCAGCCGTCTTTCATGCTGCGGATCTCTTTTTTACCGGCGTTGACCATCGGCTCGATGGTGAAGGTCATGCCTGGTTTGAGCACGACGTTGGTTTCCGGCGAGTCGTAGTGCAGCACCTGCGGCTCTTCATGGAAGCCGCGGCCGATGCCGTGACCACAGTATTCGCGAACCACGGAGAACCCTTCCGCTTCCACATATTTTTGGATCGCCGCGCCGATGGTGCGCAGGTTGATGCCCGGCTTCACCATCTTCAGCGCCAGGTACAGGCTTTCCTGAGTGATGCGGCACAGGCGCTCGCCGAGAATCGTCGGTTTGCCGACGATAAACATTTTGGAGGTATCGCCATGGAAATCATCTTTAATGACGGTCACGTCGATATTCACGATATCGCCATCTTTCAGCAGCTTGCCGTCGTCAGGGATACCGTGACAGACCACTTCGTTGACCGAAATGCAGACGGATTTCGGATAGCCATGATAGCCGAGACAGGCGGAAATGGCCTTCTGCTCGTTAACGATATAGTCGTTACAGATACGGTCCAGTTCGCCAGTGCTGACGCCCGGCTTAACCCAGGGTTCGATCATTTCCAGCACTTCAGCGGCCAGACGACCGGCAACGCGCATTTTTTCAATATCTTCAGATGTCTTAATAGAGATAGCCATGGAGTATGTCCAGCAGTGTCGATATTTTCGACAATAATAGAGTAAGTCCTGTCAATGGTAACAGTCCGGGCAGGCTGGTGCCAAACTGAGAATCATTAACAGCACGTGACGTCAACAAGAGTTGGTGTCTGGATGGATTTTGTGATATAAAGCGCGCCGGACTTCCGTTCCATCTCAGATACACAAGGATGGGACGTAAGCGACATCGCTCACTTTGTGTAATAACACACACGTATCGGCACATATTCCGGGGTGCCCTTCGGGGTCGGTAATATGGGATACGTGGAGGCATAACCCCAATTTAATCTATAGAGGTTTTAAACATGGCAACTGTTTCCATGCGCGACATGCTCAAGGCTGGTGTTCACTTCGGTCACCAGACCCGTTACTGGAACCCGAAAATGAAGCCGTTCATCTTCGGTGCGCGTAACAAAGTTCACATCATCAACCTTGAGAAAACCGTACCGATGTTCAACGACGCTCTGGCTGAACTGAACAAGATCGCTGCTCGTAAAGGTAAAATCCTTTTCGTTGGTACTAAGCGCGCTGCAAGCGAAGCGGTAAAAGACGCTGCTCTGAGCTGCGACCAGTTCTTCGTGAACCATCGCTGGCTGGGCGGTATGCTGACTAACTGGAAAACCGTTCGTCAGTCCATCAAACGTCTGAAAGACCTGGAAACTCAGTCCCAGGACGGTACTTTCGACAAGCTGACCAAAAAAGAAGCGCTGATGCGTACTCGTGAGCTGGACAAGCTGGAAAACAGCCTGGGCGGTATCAAAGACATGGGCGGCCTGCCGGACGCACTGTTCGTTATCGACGCTGACCACGAGCACATCGCTATCAAAGAAGCAAACAACCTGGGCATCCCGGTATTTGCTATCGTTGATACCAACTCTGATCCGGACGGCGTAGACTTCGTTATCCCGGGTAACGACGATGCAATCCGCGCAGTAAGCCTGTACCTGGGCGCTGTTGCTGCTACCGTTCGTGAAGGTCGCTCTCAGGACCTGGCTTCTCAGGCGGAAGAAAGCTTCGTAGAAGCTGAATAATAAGGTTTAAGCCCTTATTAGTACCGTGTATGAATAGGGGCCCATTATCGGCCCCTTTTTTCAATTTACGCTGTTTGGCCGTTGGCCGGGCAGTATCCACATCTCCCGAGGATTTTAGAATGGCTGAAATTACCGCTTCCCTGGTAAAAGAGCTGCGCGAACGTACTGGCGCAGGCATGATGGATTGCAAAAAAGCGCTGACTGAAGCGAATGGCGACATCGAGCTGGCAATCGAAAACATGCGTAAATCCGGCGCGATCAAAGCGGCGAAGAAAGCAGGCAACGTGGCTGCTGACGGCGTGATCAAAACCAAAATCGAAGGCAACTACGGTTACATTCTGGAAGTTAACTGCCAGACTGACTTCGTTGCTAAAGATGGTGGTTTCCAGGCATTTGCTGACAAAGTACTGGACGCCGCTGTTGCGGGTAAAATCTCCGACGTTGAAGTTCTGAAAGCGCAGTTCGAAGAAGAACGTGTTGCCCTGGTTGCTAAAATCGGTGAGAACATCAACATCCGTCGTATCGCTGTTCTGGAAGGCGACGTTCTGGGCAGCTACCAGCACGGTGCGCGCATCGGCGTTCTGGTTGCCGCTAAAGGCGCTGACGAAGAGCTGGTTAAGCAGCTGGCAATGCACGTTGCCGCAAGCAAGCCGGAATTCGTTAAGCCGGAAGACGTGTCTGCTGAAGTGGTAGAGAAAGAGTACCAGGTTCAGCTGGACATCGCGATGCAGTCCGGTAAGCCGAAAGAAATCGCAGAGAAAATGGTTGAAGGCCGCATGAAGAAATTCACCGGCGAAGTTTCTCTGACTGGTCAGCCTTTCGTCATGGAGCCGAGCAAATCTGTTGGTCAGCTGCTGAAAGAGCACAACGCTGACGTGACTGGCTTCATCCGCTTTGAAGTGGGCGAAGGCATCGAGAAAGTTGAGACTGACTTTGCAGCAGAAGTTGCTGCGATGTCCAAGCAGTCTTAATTTTTACAAGGAGCCGCCTGAGGGCGGCTTCTTTTTGCGCCCATTTTGTAAATTCAGCCAACTGCTTATAGTGACCGCGCTGAAATGCGACATACAATGTCGCCGGAATTCTCACATCTCATTCGTTGACAGTCTCAGGAAAGAAACATGGCTACCAATGCAAAACCCGTCTACAAACGTATTCTGCTGAAATTAAGTGGCGAAGCGCTGCAGGGCTCAGAAGGCTTCGGTATTGATGCAAGCATACTTGACCGCATGGCTCAAGAGATCAAAGAGCTGGTTGAGCTGGGTATTCAGGTTGGCGTAGTAATTGGTGGCGGTAACCTGTTCCGTGGTGCTGGTCTGGCGAAAGCGGGTATGAACCGCGTTGTGGGCGACCACATGGGCATGCTGGCTACGGTTATGAATGGCCTCGCGATGCGCGATGCGCTCCACCGCGCCTATGTGAACGCTCGTCTGATGTCCGCCATTCCGCTGAACGGCGTGTGCGACAACTACAGCTGGGCAGAGGCGATCAGCCTGCTGCGCAACAACCGCGTGGTGATCCTTTCCGCGGGTACCGGCAACCCGTTCTTTACCACCGATTCCGCAGCCTGCCTGCGCGGGATTGAAATTGAAGCCGATGTGGTGCTGAAAGCCACCAAGGTTGACGGCGTATTCACCGCCGATCCGGCCAAAGATCCTTCCGCCACGATGTACGATCAGCTGACCTACAGCGAAGTACTGGAAAAAGAGCTGAAAGTGATGGATCTGGCGGCCTTCACCCTGGCGCGTGACCATAAATTGCCGATTCGCGTCTTCAACATGAACAAACCTGGCGCGCTGCGTCGCGTGGTGATGGGCGAAAAAGAAGGCACATTGATCACGGAATAATTCCCGTCAGCGCCAAATCCGGGTAAGATTCCGCTTTACTTTCGCGGGGATATTACCCGGTGATTTTCATTAAATCTGACTATACTTAGCTCATTTTCCGACGGGTGCCCCGTCTGGTCTGACTGAGACAAGCTTTCAAGGATTCGTAACGTGATTAGCGATATCAGAAAAGATGCTGAAATCCGCATGGAAAAATGCGTCGAAGCATTCAAAAACCAAATCAGCAAAATTCGCACGGGTCGTGCTTCTCCGAGCCTGCTGGACGGGATTGTTGTTGAATACTACGGTACGCCGACCCCGCTGCGCCAGCTGGCCAGCGTCACCGTCGAAGACTCCCGTACCCTGAAAATCAACGTCTTTGACCGTTCTATGTCCGCGGCTGTTGAAAAAGCGATCATGGCGTCCGACCTCGGTCTGAACCCAAGCTCTGCCGGTAGCGATATTCGTGTTCCGCTGCCGCCGCTGACCGAAGAGCGTCGTAAAGATCTGACCAAGATCGTGCGTGGTGAAGCTGAGCAGGCGCGCGTTGCCGTACGTAACGTTCGCCGCGACGCCAACGACAAAGTCAAAGCGCTGCTGAAAGAGAAAGAGATCAGCGAGGATGACGATCGCCGTTCTCAGGACGACGTGCAGAAAATGACTGACGCCGCCATCAAGAAAGTTGACGCGGCGCTGGCAGACAAAGAAGCGGAACTGATGCAGTTCTGATGCTCTGCCCTTACTCGGGCCTGACAGCGTCTGGCCTGAGTAAAATCCGAAACGCCGTACAGAAGACTGTACGCTCAATTCTCGGGATTGCGTTGCGACCGCTGGCCTTGTAGCCTTTAGCGCTAAGTTGAAGGCCTGATGCCGCCGTCTTATCCCTGATAATTGCTGCGTAGGGGCTTGCTGGCGGCGTTTTGCTTTTTATTCTGTTTCCACTCTTCTGGACGTCTCATGAAGCAATTAACCGTTCTCGGTTCGACCGGCTCCATTGGCTGTAGCACGCTGGACGTGGTACGCCATAATCCCGGTCGCTTTTCCGTCGCCGCGCTGGTCGCGGGGAAAAACGTTGACCGTATGGTTGAACAATGCCTTGAATTTACCCCCCGTTACGCCGTGATGGACGATGCGCAAAGCGCTGAGCGGTTGCGCACCCGTCTGCAGGAACATGGCTGCCGTACCGAGGTGCTGAGCGGCCAGCAGGCGGCGGCAGAGGTCGCGGCGCTGGAGGAGGTCGATCAGGTGATGGCGGCTATCGTCGGCGCGGCGGGTCTGGTGCCGACGCTGGCGGCGATCCGCGCCGGAAAAACGGTGTTGTTAGCGAATAAAGAGTCGCTGGTGACCTGCGGTCGCTTGTTCATGGAGGCGGTTCAACGGTCGGGGGCGCGATTGCTGCCGGTCGATAGCGAACATAACGCGATTTTTCAGAGTATGCCGGAGACAATTCAGCAGCATCTGGGATACGCTGACCTGGCGCAGAACGGCGTTTCGTCCATTCTGCTGACCGGCTCGGGCGGGCCTTTCCGCGAGACAGCGGTAGCTGAACTTGCGGCGATGACGCCGGATCAGGCCTGCCGTCATCCCAACTGGTCGATGGGACGCAAGATCTCCGTCGACTCCGCCACGATGATGAACAAAGGTCTGGAATATATTGAAGCGCGCTGGCTGTTTAACGCCTCGGCCCGGCAGATGGAGGTCCTTATCCATCCGCAGTCGGTGATCCACTCGATGGTTCGCTATCAGGACGGCAGCGTGCTGGCGCAGCTTGGGGAACCGGATATGCGCACGCCGATCGCCCATACCATGGGCTGGCCGCAGCGGCTGAACTCCGGGGCTAAGCCGCTGGACTTCTGTCAGCTGAGCAATCTGAGCTTCTCCGCGCCAGACTATACGCGGTATCCGTGCCTGAAGCTGGCGATGGAGGCGTTTGACGTCGGCCAGGCGGCGACCACCACGCTGAATGCGGCCAATGAAGAGTCGGTTGCCGCGTTTCTGCAGGGCGATATCCGCTTTACCGATATTGCGGCGGTTAACCTGGCGGTGCTGGATAAGATGAACCTGCTGGAGCCGCAAAGCATTGATGACGTTCTGGTTATCGACGCTGAGGCCCGCGCGGTTGCTCATCAACAGCTGAAGCGGTTGGTCACCCAGGCGTAACGCGGTGATATTTGTGGGCGCAAAGCTTCAGTGATATAGTCTGCGCCACCCGATCGTTGCATTTTGTTGTTGAAGATTACGGTGGCCGTGGCAAAACACGGCTTTTTTGCGTAAAGCTTTTGGTTGTTCTCTGCGATTGGCTGCAGCCCCGGCACCGGATAAAAATGCGTATCCAGCGCGGCCCGGTGGCCTCTGTTTGGTGGCTAGTTAATCCTTATTATGGACTTAAAACGCGTGATGTTGTCTGCTAATCAAACTGTCAGCGAAATATCGCCTACACATGGCTGCCGTCATGTCGCCATTATTATGGATGGCAACGGCCGTTGGGCGAAACGGCAAGGTAAAATTCGCGCTTTCGGGCACAAGGCCGGTGCGAAATCCGTGCGTCGCGCGGTCTCTTTCGCGGCGAATAATGGAATTGAGGCGTTAACGTTATACGCATTCAGCAGCGAAAACTGGAACCGTCCGGCTCAGGAAGTCAGTGCGCTGATGGAGCTGTTCGTCTGGGCGCTGGATAGCGAAGTCAAAAGCCTGCACCGACACAATGTGCGTTTGCGGATTATTGGCGACACCACGCGCTTCAATGCGCGCCTGCAGGAGCGTATCCGCAAAGCGGAAGCGCTGACCGCGAACAATACCGGCTTAACGCTGAATATTGCGGCCAATTACGGCGGTCGCTGGGATATTACCCAGGGCGTTCGTTTTCTGGCGAAACAGGTACAGGACGGGACGCTGCTGCCTGAGCAGATCACGGAAGACATGCTGAGTCAGCAGGTCTGCATGCATGAACTGGCTCCCGTAGATTTAGTTATTAGGACCGGGGGAGAGCACCGAATAAGTAATTTTCTGATTTGGCAAATTGCCTATGCCGAACTTTACTTTACGGATGTTCTTTGGCCCGATTTTGCTGAACAGGACTTTGAAGGTGCACTCCATGCCTTTGTTAATCGAGAGCGTCGTTTCGGCGGCACTGAGCCGGGTGGCAGTCATGCCTGATGGGGGTCACTTTTGCTGAAGTATCGCCTGATATCTGCTTTCGTCTTAATCCCCGTCGTCATTGCGGCGCTGTTTTTATTGCCGCCGATGGGGTTTGCTATCGTGACCCTGGTGGTCTGCATGCTCGCCGCGTGGGAGTGGGGGCAACTGAGCGGTTTCACCTCGACGTCGCAGCGGGTCTGGCTGGCGGTGTTGTGCGGCCTTCTGCTGGCGGCGATGCTGTTTTTGCTGCCGGAATACCATTATGACGTTCATCAACCGATGGTTGAAGGCTCGCTGTGGGCCTCTTTCGCCTGGTGGATCGTCGCGCTGCTGCTGGTGCTCTCTTATCCGGCGTCGGCGGCATTCTGGCGGCACTCGAAAGTGCTGCGCCTTATCTTCGGTATCCTGACCATCGTCCCGTTTTTCTGGGGCATGCTGGCGCTGCGCGCCTGGCACTATACCGATAACCATTACAGCGGCGCGCTGTGGCTCCTGTATGTGATGATTCTGGTCTGGGGCGCGGACTCCGGCGCCTATATGTTTGGCAAAATGTTTGGCAAGCACAAGCTGGCGCCGAAGGTCTCGCCGGGGAAAACCTGGCAGGGCTTTTTTGGCGGTTTGCTGACCGCGGCGGTGATCTCCTGGGCCTACGGGGTGTGGGCCCATCTTGACGTTACGCCAACGGTGCTGCTGGTCTGTTCGGTGGTGGCAGCCCTGGCTTCGGTGCTGGGCGATCTGACGGAAAGTATGTTTAAGCGCGAGGCCGGCATTAAGGATAGCGGGCACTTGATTCCCGGACATGGCGGTATTCTCGATCGTATCGACAGCCTGACGGCGGCGGTGCCGGTCTTCGCCTGTCTGCTACTGTTGGTCTTCAGGACGATTTGACGGAAGGTTATATGCTGAGCGTGCTCTGGAATCTGGCAGCTTTTATCATTGCGCTTGGCGTACTGATTACGGTGCATGAGTTTGGCCATTTTTGGGTAGCGCGCCGCTGCGGTATCCGGGTTGAGCGTTTTTCTATCGGCTTCGGCAAAGCGCTATGGCGGCGGATGGATAAGCAGGGTACGGAGTTCGTCATTGCCCTGATCCCGCTGGGCGGCTATGTCAAGATGCTGGATGAGCGTGTTGAAGCGGTGGCGCCGGAGATGCGCCACTACGCTTTCAATAATAAAACCGTCGGCCAGCGTGCGGCGGTGATTGCCGCCGGTCCCATCGCTAACTTCCTTTTCGCTATCTTTGCCTACTGGTTGGTCTTCATCATCGGCGTTCCTGGAGTTCGCCCGGTAGTGGGTGAAATAACCCCCAATTCGGTTGCCGCGCAAGCACAAATTGCAAAAGGCACGGAACTTAAAGCGATAGATGGTATCGAAACGCCTGATTGGGATGCGGTGCGTCTGCAGCTGGTGGCCAAAATCGGCAACCCGCAAACAATACTTACCGTCGCCCCTTTCGGGACCAATCAGCGCCAGGATAAAATCGTCGATCTGCGGCACTGGGCGTTTGAGCCAGACAAGCAAGATCCCGTGACGTCGCTAGGGATCCAGCCGCGCAGCGCGCAGATTGATACGGTGCTGGCGGAAGTCCAGGCGGGCTCGGCAGCTCAGAAAGCAGGTTTGCAAGCGGGCGACCGGATCGTTAAAGTCGATGGACAACCGTTAACGCAGTGGATGACGTTTGTTAATCTGGTGCGCGATAATCCGGGCAAAGCGCTGGCGCTGGAGATTGAACGGCAGGGGAGTGCGCTGCCGTTAACCCTGACGCCGGATGCAAAAACGGTGAAAGGTAAGGCAGAAGGGTTCGCAGGGGTGGTGCCAAAGGTCATCCCGCTGCCTGAAGAATACAAGACAGTACGTCAGTACGGACCGTTTGCCGCCATCGCTGAAGCCACGGATAAAACCTGGCAGCTGATGTCGCTGACGGTCAGGATGCTGGGTAAATTGATAACCGGTGATGTCAAACTGAACAACCTCAGTGGGCCGATCTCTATCGCTCAGGGGGCTGGAATGTCAGCGGAGTTTGGGTTGATTTATTATCTGATGTTCCTTGCGCTGATTAGCGTGAACCTCGGAATCATCAACCTGTTCCCACTACCCGTACTGGATGGGGGACATCTGCTGTTTTTGGCGATTGAAAAGCTGAAGGGCGGGCCGGTATCCGAGCGAGTTCAAGACTTTAGTTATCGCATTGGCTCAATACTGCTGGTGCTGTTAATGGGGCTTGCACTTTTCAATGATTTCTCTCGGTTATAAGAGAGTTTGTTAGGAAGAACGCATAATAACGATGGCGATGAAAAAGTTGCTCATAGCGTCGCTGCTGTTTAGCAGCGCGACTGTATACGGTGCTGAAGGGTTCGTGGTGAAGGACATTCATTTCGAAGGCTTGCAGCGTGTCGCTGTTGGTGCGGCCCTCCTCAGTATGCCAGTGCGTCCTGGCGATACGGTGACCGACGATGATATCAGTAACACTATTCGCGCGCTGTTTGCCACTGGCAACTTCGAGGACGTCCGCGTCCTGCGCGATGGTGATACCCTGCTGGTGCAGGTGAAAGAGCGTCCGACGATCGCCAGCATCACCTTCTCCGGCAACAAGTCGGTGAAAGATGACATGCTCAAGCAGAACCTTGAGGCCTCTGGCGTTCGGGTGGGCGAGTCGCTTGACCGCACGACCATCGCGGACATCGAGAAGGGTCTCGAGGATTTCTACTACAGCGTCGGTAAATACAGCGCCAGCGTCAAAGCGGTGGTTACTCCGCTGCCGCGAAACCGTGTCGACCTGAAACTGGTCTTCCAGGAAGGCGTCTCCGCTAAAATTCAGCAGATCAACATCGTCGGCAACCATGCGTTTTCGACTGATGAGCTGATCTCCCACTTCCAGCTGCGCGATGAAGTGCCGTGGTGGAACGTGGTCGGCGACCGTAAATACCAGAAGCAGAAGCTGGCGGGCGACCTTGAAACCCTGCGCAGCTACTACCTGGATCGCGGCTATGCCCGTTTCAACATCGATTCTACCCAGGTCAGCCTGACGCCGGATAAGAAAGGGATCTACATCACCGTCAACATCACCGAAGGCGATCAGTACAAGTTTTCCGGGGTGCAGGTGACGGGCAACCTCGCCGGCCATTCCGCGGAAATCGAAGCGCTGACCAAAGTCGAGCCGGGTGAACTGTATAACGGCGCGAAAGTGACCAAGATGGAAAACGACATCAAGAAACTGTTGGGTCGTTATGGTTACGCCTACCCGCGCGTGCAGTCGCAGCCGGAGATCAACGACAGCGATAAAACCGTTAAGCTGCACGTCAACGTCGACGCGGGCAACCGCTATTACGTGCGTAAAATTCGCTTCGAAGGCAACGACACCTCCAAAGATGCCGTTCTGCGCCGCGAAATGCGCCAGATGGAAGGCGCGTGGCTGGGCAGCGACCTCGTCGATCAGGGTAAAGACCGTCTCAACCGTTTAGGCTTCTTCGAAACGGTCGATACCGATACCCAGCGCGTCCCGGGCAGCCCGGACCAGGTCGATGTAGTCTACAAGGTGAAAGAGCGTAACACCGGTAGCTTCAACTTCGGTATCGGTTACGGTACCGAGAGCGGCGTCAGCTTCCAGGCGGGCGTTCAGCAGGATAACTGGTTAGGTACTGGCTATGCTGTCGGGATCAACGGCACCAAAAACGACTACCAAACCTATACCGAGCTGTCGGTGACCAACCCGTACTTCACCGTAGACGGTGTGAGCCTCGGCGGCCGTGTCTTCTATAATGACTTTGATGCGAACGATGCGGATCTGTCTGACTATACCAACAAAAGCTATGGTACAGACATCACGCTGGGCTTCCCGGTCAACGAATACAACACGCTGCGCGCCGGCGTCGGGTATGTGCATAACTCCCTGTCCAATATGCAGCCGCAGGTGGCGATGTGGCGTTACCTGAACTCGATGGGCCAGTATCCGGACAACACCAACGACCGGAACTCGTTCAGTGCGAATGACTTCACCTTCAACTACGGTTGGACCTATAACAAGCTTGACCGCGGCTTCTTCCCAACGGAAGGTTCGCGCGTCAACCTGAACGGTAAAGTGACCATTCCGGGTTCGGACAACGAATACTACAAAGCGACGTTGGATACCGCCACCTATGTGCCGATCGACAACGATCATGAATGGGTGGTGCTGGGTCGTACCCGCTTTGGCTATGGCGATGGTATCGGCGGCAAAGAGATGCCGTTCTATGAGAACTTCTATGCCGGTGGCTCCAGCACCGTGCGTGGCTTCCAGTCGAACACCATTGGTCCGAAGGCAGTGTATTTCCCGGCAAGCAGCCGTCATGACGATGATGACAGCTACGATAATGAATGTAAGAGCACCGAATCCGCACCGTGTAAATCCGATGATGCGGTGGGCGGTAACGCGATGGCGGTGGCCAGCCTGGAGCTGATTACCCCGACGCCGTTCATTAGTGACAAATATGCGAACTCGGTCCGGACTTCCTTCTTCTGGGATATGGGTACCGTATGGGATACTCACTGGGATTCGAGCGCGTATGGCGGTTATCCGGATTACAGCGATCCGAGCAACATCCGTATGTCTGCGGGTATTGCCGTGCAGTGGATGTCGCCGTTGGGGCCGTTGGTCTTCTCCTACGCCCAACCGTTCAAAAAGTACGATGGAGACAAAGCCGAACAGTTCCAGTTTAACATTGGTAAAACCTGGTAATTGTTGGCGGCAATGGAATGCAAGTGCAGTATAGCGCTGACCGTAGGCGATAACGCGTTTATCGCCTCGCCACGCAAATAACGGTACCCCTGGGTACTCATGGGATGGTAAGGAGTTTATTGTGAAAAAGTGGTTATTAGCTGCAGGTCTGGGTTTGGCAATGGTAACTTCCGCTCAGGCGGCAGATAAAATTGCCCTGGTGAACATGAACAGCCTGTTCCAACAGGTTGCCCAGAAAACTGGCGTTTCCAACACGCTGGAAAACGAGTTCAAAGGCCGCGCTAGCGAACTGCAGCGTATGGAAGGCGACCTGCAGTCTAAAATGCAGCGTCTGCAGTCCATGAAGCCGGGCGCCGATCGTACCAAACTGGAAAAAGACGTGATGGCTCAGCGCCAGACCTTCTCCCAGAAAGCGCAGGCGTTTGAACAGGATCGCGCTCGTCGTTCCAACGAAGAGCGTGGCAAACTGGTGACCCGTATCCAGACTGCCGTACAGAGCGTAGCGAAAGATCAGAGCATCGATCTGGTGGTTGACGCGAATGCCGTTGCATACAACAGCAGCGATGTAAAAGACATCACCGCTGATGTGCTGAAACAGGTTAAATAAGTAATGCCTTCAATTCGACTGGCTGATCTTGCGCAGCAGTTGGATGCAGAATTACACGGTGATGGCGATATCGTCATCACCGGCGTTGCGTCCATGCAGAGCGCGAAAACGGGCCAAATCACTTTCATGGTCAACCCTAAGTACCGTGAACACCTGGCCGCTTGCCAGGCTTCTGCCGTTGTGATGACGCAGGATGATTTGCCTTTTGCCCATAGCGCCGCGCTGGTAGTGCGTAATCCCTACCTGACCTACGCGCGCATGGCTCAAATTCTGGATACCACGCCGCAGCCGGCACAGGATATCGCGCCGAGCGCGGTTATCGATCCGACGGCGAAGCTGGGTAGCAACGTTGCCATCGGCGCCAACGCCGTTATCGAATCCGGGGTAGAGCTGGGCGATAACGTGGTCATCGGCGCAGGCTGCTTCGTTGGGAAAAATACGAAAATAGGCGCCGGCTCGCGTTTGTGGGCCAATGTGACCGTTTACCATGAGATTGAGATCGGCGAGAATTGCCTGATCCAGTCCAGCACGGTGATCGGCGCGGATGGCTTCGGCTACGCCAACGATCGCGGCAACTGGGTGAAGATCCCGCAGCTGGGTCGCGTCATTATTGGCGATCGCGTGGAGATCGGCGCCTGCACCACAATTGACCGCGGCGCACTGGACGATACCGTGATTGGCAACGGGGTTATCATTGATAACCAGTGCCAGATTGCGCATAACGTGGTGATTGGCGACAATACCGCGGTTGCCGGCGGTGTCATCATGGCAGGCAGCCTGAAAATCGGCCGCTACTGCATGATTGGCGGCGCCAGCGTGATTAACGGCCATATGGAAATCTGCGATAAGGTCACCGTCACGGGGATGGGGATGGTGATGCGTCCTATCAGCGAACCTGGCGTATACTCCTCCGGTATTCCGCTGCAGCCGAACAAGGCGTGGCGTAAAACCGCTGCGCTGGTGATGAATATTGACGAGATGAGCAAGCGCCTGAAAGCGATTGAGCGCAAGGTTAATCAACAAGACTAATTCATCATTTGGTCACATGACATTTCCGGCCTGTTGCATTCGCTAAAAGATTGCCGCAGGCCGTGTTATTATTGCCTTTTAGTACATTTAGACAGGAAGAGTATTTTGACTACTGACACTCATACTCTGCACATTGAAGAGATTCTGGAACTTCTGCCTCACCGTTACCCGTTCCTGCTGGTAGACCGAGTGCTGGATTTTGAAGAAGGTCGTTTTCTGCGCGCAGTAAAAAATGTTTCTGTAAACGAGCCGTTTTTCCAGGGGCATTTCCCTGGTAAGCCGATTTTGCCGGGCGTCCTGATTCTGGAAGCAATGGCGCAGGCCACCGGGATTCTGGCATTCAAAAGCGTTGGAAAACTGGAACCAGGCGAGCTGTATTACTTCGCGGGTATCGATGAAGCACGTTTCAAACGCCCGGTAGTACCAGGCGATCAGATGATTATGGAAGTCACTTTCGAGAAAACCCGCCGCGGCCTGACCCGTTTTAAAGGCGTTGCGCTGGTTGACGGTAAAGTGGTTTGCGAAGCGACGATGATGTGTGCGCGTAGCCGGGAGGCCTGATACGTGATTGATAAAACCGCTTTTGTTCATCCTACCGCCATTGTTGAAGAAGGCGCCGTGATTGGCGCTAACGTCCACATTGGTCCGTTTTGTATTGTTGGCACCAACGTCGAAATCGGCGAAGGCACCGTACTGAAGTCTCACGTTGTCGTTAACGGCCACACCAAAATCGGCCGTGACAACGAGATCTATCAGTTCGCTTCCATCGGCGAAGTTAACCAGGATCTGAAATATGCTGGCGAACCAACCCGGGTGGAAATTGGCGATCGCAACCGCATTCGCGAAAGCGTCACCATTCATCGCGGCACAGTACAGGGCGGTGGATTAACAAAGGTGGGCAACGATAACCTGCTGATGATCAACGCCCACGTGGCGCACGATTGTACGCTTGGCGATCGCTGCATCCTGGCCAATAACGCGACGCTCGCGGGCCATGTTTCGCTGGATGATTATGTCATTATCGGCGGCATGACTGCGGTGCACCAGTTCTGCGTCATTGGCTCACACGTTATGGTTGGCGGCTGCTCCGGCGTAGCGCAGGACGTTCCGCCGTTCGTGATTGCCCAGGGCAACCATGCGACGCCGTTCGGCGTCAACATCGAAGGCCTGAAACGCCGCGGCTTCAGCCGGGAAGCGATTACCGCGATCCGCAACGCGTATAAACTGCTGTACCGCAGCGGCAAGACGCTGGAAGAAGCCAAGCCGGAGATCGCCGAACTGGCGACTCAGCATCCTGAAGTTCAGCCGTTTGTCGATTTCTTCGCCCGCTCTACCCGCGGCTTGATTCGTTAATGGCTGAACAGCGTCCCCTGACGATTGCCCTGGTCGCCGGAGAAACCTCCGGCGATATTCTTGGCGCCGGCCTCATCCGCGCCCTCAAAGCACGCATCCCGAATGCGCGCTTTGTCGGCGTGGCGGGACCGCTGATGCAGGCGGAAGGGTGTGAAGCCTGGTACGAAATGGAAGAGCTGGCGGTGATGGGTATTGTTGAAGTGCTCGGTCGCCTGCGTCGCTTACTCCATATTCGCGCCGATTTGACCCGCCGCTTCGGGGAGCTGCGTCCCGATGTTTTCGTCGGTATCGACGCCCCTGACTTCAATATTACCCTCGAAGGGAATCTGAAAAAGCAGGGCATCAAAACCATTCACTACGTCAGCCCATCGGTTTGGGCCTGGCGACAAAAACGCGTTTTCAAAATCGGCAGATCCACCGATCTGGTGCTGGCCTTTCTGCCTTTCGAAAAAGCGTTTTATGACAAATTTAACGTTCCCTGCCGCTTTATCGGCCATACCATGGCGGATGCGATGCCGCTGGATCCTGACAAAGGCGCCGCGCGCGACCGGTTAGGTATCCCGCACGACGTGCGTTGCCTGGCGCTGTTGCCCGGTAGCCGCGGCGCGGAAGTCGAAATGCTCAGCGCGGACTTCCTGAAAACCGCGCAGCTTCTGCGGGCTACCTATCCCGATCTGCAGGTGGTGGTGCCGCTGGTTAATGCTAAACGGCGGGAGCAGTTTGAGCGAATTAAAGCTGAGACGGCGCCGGATATGATCGTGCATATGCTGGACGGCCAGGCGCGCGATGCGATGATCGCCAGTGACGCCGCGCTGCTGGCCTCCGGGACGGCGGCGCTGGAGTGTATGCTGGCGAAATGCCCGATGGTGGTTGGCTATCGCATGAAGCCGTTCACCTTCTGGCTGGCGAAGCGGTTGGTTAAAACCGACTACGTCTCGTTGCCGAACCTGCTGGCCGGGCGCGAGCTGGTTAAAGAGCTGCTGCAGGATGAGTGCGAGCCGCAGGCGCTGGCTGCCGCCCTGCAGCCGCTGCTGGCCGATGGCAAAACCAGCCATGAGATGCATGAGACATTCCGCGCGCTGCATCAGCAGATCCGCTGCAACGCCGATGAGCAGGCGGCGTATGCCGTACTGGAGTTAGCAAAACAATGATGGAGTTCGTCTATCCGCATACCCATCTGGTTGCCGGCGTCGATGAGGTCGGGCGTGGCCCCCTGGTTGGCGCGGTGGTGACCGCGGCGGTGATCCTCGATCCGGCGAAGCCGATTGTGGGTCTGAATGATTCCAAAAAACTCAGCGAGAAGCGTCGACTGGCGCTCTTCGATGAGATTAAAGAGAAAGCGCTGTGCTGGAGCCTTGGGCGCGCCGAGCCGCATGAGATCGATGAGCTGAATATCCTGCATGCCACTATGCTGGCGATGCAGCGCGCCGTCGCCGGCCTGAGCATTGTGCCCGAGTTTGTCCTGATCGATGGCAACCGCTGTCCGTCGCTACCGATGCCCTCCCTGGCGGTGGTGAAAGGCGACAGCCGGGTAGCAGAAATCAGCGCAGCGTCTATTCTGGCAAAAGTCACTCGTGACGCCGAAATGGCCACGCTGGACCTCGCATTTCCCCACTACGGATTTGCCCAGCATAAAGGCTATCCCACCGCTGTACACCTGCAGAAGCTGCAGGAACACGGCGCAACAGAGCATCACCGGCGCAGTTTCGGCCCGGTGAAGCGTGCCCTGGGCCTGGCGTCCAACTAAGTCACCGGGATCTAAAGATGGCTGAACCACGTTTCGTACACCTGCGGGTGCACAGCGACTATTCCATGATCGATGGGCTGGCAAAGACCGGGCCGCTGGTCAAGAAGGCGGCCTCGCTTGGCATGCCAGCGCTGGCGATCACCGATTTCACCAACCTCTGCGGGCTGGTGAAGTTCTACGGGACGGGACACGGCGCGGGGATTAAGCCGATTGTCGGCGCCGATTTCCACGTGCAGTGCGACCTGCTCGGCGACGAATTTACCGAGCTGACCGTGCTGGCGGCGAACAACACCGGCTACCAGAACCTGACTCTGCTGATTTCCCGCGCCTATCAGCGCGGCTACGGCGCCCTGGGGCCGTGGATCGATCGCGACTGGCTGGTGGAACATCAGGAAGGGCTGATTCTGCTCTCCGGCGGCCGTAAAGGCGACGTCGGCGTCAGCCTGATCCGCGGCAACATGCCGCTGGTTGAGCAGTGCGTCTCCTTCTATGAAGAGCATTTCCCGGATCGCTATTTTCTGGAACTGATCCGCACCGGTCGTCAGGATGAAGAGAGTTATCTCCATGCCGCCGTGGCGCTGGCGGAAGCGCGTGGTCTGCCGGTAGTGGCGACCAACGATGTCCGCTTCCTCGACACTGGCGACTTTGACGCCCATGAAATCCGCGTCGCTATTCACGACGGCTTCACCCTCGACGACCCGAAACGGCCGCGCAACTACTCGCCACAGCAATATATGCGCAGCGAGGAGGAGATGTGCGAGCTGTTCGCCGATATTCCGGAAGCGCTGGCAAACAGCGTCGAGATCGCCAAACGCTGCAACGTCACCGTGCGGCTTGGCGAATATTTCCTGCCGCAGTTCCCGACCGGCGATATGACCACGGAAGATTTCCTGGTGATGAAATCGAAAGAGGGTCTGGAAGAGCGGCTGGAATTCCTCTTCCCGGATCCGGAAGTGCGCGCGAAGCGCCGGCCGGAATACGACGAGCGTCTGGATATCGAGCTGCAGGTGATCAACCAGATGGGCTTCCCCGGCTACTTCCTGATCGTGATGGAGTTTATCCAGTGGTCGAAGGATAACGGCGTGCCGGTCGGCCCGGGCCGCGGTTCCGGCGCCGGCTCGCTGGTGGCCTACGCGCTGAAGATCACCGATCTTGACCCGCTGGAATTCGACCTGCTGTTCGAACGTTTCCTCAACCCGGAACGTGTTTCGATGCCCGACTTCGACGTCGACTTCTGCATGGAGAAACGCGACCAGGTTATCGAGCACGTGGCGGATATGTATGGCCGCGACGCGGTATCGCAGATCATCACCTTCGGTACCATGGCGGCGAAGGCGGTCATCCGCGACGTGGGCCGCGTGCTGGGTCACCCGTACGGCTTTGTCGACCGCATCTCCAAGCTGGTGCCGCCCGATCCGGGCATGACGCTGGCGAAAGCCTTTGAGGCCGAGCCGCAGCTGCCGGAGATCTACGAGGCGGACGAAGAAGTGAAAGCGCTGATCGACATGGCGCGTAAGCTGGAAGGGGTGACGCGAAACGCCGGTAAGCATGCGGGCGGCGTGGTTATCGCGCCGACCAAAATCACCGACTTCGCCCCGCTGTATTGCGATGAGCAGGGGCTGCATCCGGTTACCCAGTTTGACAAGAACGACGTGGAATACGCCGGGCTGGTGAAATTCGACTTCCTCGGCCTGCGTACGCTCACTATCATTAACTGGGCGCTGGAGATGATTAACAAGCGCCGTGAGAAGAACGGCGAAGGGCCGCTGGATATCGCCGCCATCCCGCTGGATGACAAGAAAAGCTTCGACATGCTGCAGCGCTCGGAAACCACCGCGGTCTTCCAGCTTGAATCGCGCGGCATGAAAGATCTGATTAAACGCCTGCAGCCGGACTGCTTCGAAGATATGATCGCGCTGGTGGCCCTCTTCCGCCCGGGCCCGCTGCAGTCGGGGATGGTAGATAACTTTATCGACCGTAAGCACGGCCGCGAAGAGATCTCGTATCCGGACGTACAGTGGCAGCATGAAAGCCTGAAACCGGTGCTGGAGCCGACCTACGGCATCATCCTGTACCAGGAACAGGTCATGCAGATTGCCCAGGTACTGTCCGGATATACCCTCGGCGGCGCGGATATGCTGCGTCGTGCGATGGGTAAGAAAAAGCCGGAGGAGATGGCCAAGCAGCGTTCTATCTTTGAGGATGGGGCGAAGAAAAACGGCGTTGATGGCGAGCTGGCGATGAAAATCTTCGACCTGGTGGAGAAATTCGCCGGTTACGGGTTTAACAAATCGCACTCCGCCGCATACGCGCTGGTTTCTTACCAGACGCTGTGGCTTAAGGCGCACTATCCGGCTGAGTTTATGGCGGCGGTAATGACCGCCGATATGGACAACACCGAGAAGGTCGTTGGCCTGGTGGACGAGTGCTGGCGTATGGGGCTGAAAATTTTGCCCCCGGATATTAACTCCGGCCTGTACCATTTCCACGTCAACGACGACGGCGAGATCGTCTACGGTATCGGCGCCATCAAGGGCGTCGGCGAAGGGCCGATCGAAGCGATCATCGAGGCGCGCAACAACGGCGGTTATTTCCGCGAGCTGTTCGACCTCTGCGCGCGGACCGATATTAAAAAGCTCAACCGTCGGGTGCTGGAAAAACTGATTATGTCCGGGGCGTTCGATCGTCTCGGTCCGCATCGCGCGGCGCTGATGAATTCACTGGGCGATGCGCTGAAAGCCGCCGATCAGCACGCCAAAGCCGAGGCCATCGGCCAGGCCGATATGTTCGGTGTACTGGCGGAAGAGCCTGAGCAGATTGAACAGTCCTACGCCAGCTGCCAGCCGTGGCCTGAGCAGGTGGTGCTGGATGGTGAAAGGGAGACCCTGGGGCTGTACCTGACCGGGCACCCGATTAACCAGTATTTGAAAGAGATTGAGCGCTACGTCGGCGGCGTGAGGCTCAAAGACATGCATCCGACCGATCGTGGAAAAGTGACCACGGCGGCGGGGCTGGTGATTGCGGCGCGGGTAATGGTCACCAAGCGCGGCAATCGTATCGGCATCTGTACCCTGGATGACCGTTCCGGGCGGCTGGAAGTGATGTTATTCACCGACGCGCTGGATAAATATCAGCAGTTGCTGGAAAAAGACCGCATACTTATCGTCAGCGGACAGGTCAGCTTTGATGACTTTAGCGGGGGGCTTAAAATGACCGCCCGTGAAGTCATGGACATTGACGAAGCCCGGGAAAAATATGCTCGCGGGCTTGCTATCTCGCTGACGGACAGGCAAATTGATGACCAGCTTTTAAACCGACTCCGTCAGTCTCTGGAACCCCACCGTTCGGGAACCATTCCAGTGCACCTCTACTATCAGAGGGCGGATGCACGCGCGCGGTTGCGTTTCGGCGCAACATGGCGCGTCTCTCCGAGCGATCGTTTACTCAACGATCTGCGTGGCCTTATCGGCTCGGAGCAGGTGGAACTGGAGTTTGACTAATACAGGAATACTATGAGTCTGAATTTCCTAGATTTTGAACAGCCGATTGCAGAGCTGGAAGCGAAAATCGATTCCCTGACTGCGGTAAGCCGTCAGGATGAGAAACTGGATATTAACATCGACGAAGAGGTGCATCGTCTGCGCGAGAAAAGCGTAGAGCTGACGCGCAAAATCTTCGCCGATCTCGGTGCATGGCAGGTTGCGCAACTGGCGCGCCATCCGCGCCGTCCTTACACCCTGGATTATGTCCGCCTGGCGTTCGACGAATTTGACGAACTGGCCGGTGACCGCGCCTTCGCTGACGATAAAGCGATTGTCGGCGGTATCGCGCGTCTTGACGGTCGTCCGGTGATGATCATCGGCCACCAGAAAGGTCGCGAAACCAAAGAAAAAATTCGTCGCAACTTTGGTATGCCGGCCCCGGAAGGCTACCGCAAAGCGCTGCGCCTGATGGAGATGGCTGAGCGGTTTAAAATGCCGATCATCACCTTTATCGACACCCCGGGCGCCTACCCGGGCGTCGGCGCGGAAGAGCGCGGCCAGTCGGAAGCGATTGCCCGCAACCTGCGTGAGATGTCGCGTCTGAGCGTGCCGGTTATCTGCACCGTGATCGGCGAAGGCGGCTCCGGCGGCGCGCTGGCGATTGGCGTGGGCGACAAGGTCAATATGCTGCAGTACAGCACCTATTCGGTGATTTCGCCGGAAGGCTGCGCCTCCATTCTGTGGAAGAGCGCGGATAAAGCGCCGCTGGCTGCGGAAGCGATGGGCATTATCGCCCCGCGTCTGAAAGAGCTGAAGCTGATCGATTCTATCGTTCCGGAACCGCTGGGCGGCGCCCACCGCAACCCGGAAGCGATGGCGGCAAGCCTGAAAGCGCAGCTGCTGGCGGACCTGGCCGATCTCGATCTTCTCAGCGAAGAAGAGCTGCTGAACCGCCGCTATCAACGTCTGATGAGCTACGGTTACGCCTAAGTTTTCCGCTAGCGCAAAACACTAAGGGCCGGATTTTCCGGCCCTTTTTTTATGTGCGATGCGCCCAGGGGATTGCTATGATGCTGGACTTAGGTGAATACCAGGAGGAAAGCGTGAATATCATCGCCATCATGGGGCCTCACGGCGTCTACCACAAAGACGAGCCGATCAAAGAACTGGAAGCGGCGCTGCAGCGCCAGGGCTTTCAGACCATCTGGCCGCAAAATAGCGCCGACCTGCTGCAGTTTATCGAGCACAACCCGCGCATCTGCGGCGTGATCTTCGACTGGGATGAGTACAGCGTCGATCTGTGCAGCGATATTAACCAGCTCAATGAATATCTGCCTCTGTACGCCTTTATTAACGCCCACTCGACGATGGACGTCAGCAGTCAGGATCTGCGCATGACGCTGTGGTTCTTCGAATACGCGCTGGGACTCTCCGAAGAGATCGCCACCCGCATCGGGCAGTATACCCGCGAGTACCTGGACAATATCACCCCGCCATTTACCCGCGCGCTGTTTAACTATGTGCAGGAGGGGAAATATACCTTCTGTACGCCGGGTCATATGGGCGGTAGCGCCTATCAGAAAAGCCCGGTGGGCTGCCTGTTCTATGATTTCTTTGGCGGGAATACGCTGAAGGCGGATGTCTCGATTTCGGTCACCGAGCTGGGCTCCCTGCTGGATCATACCGGCCCGCATCTGGAGGCGGAGGAGTATATCGCTCGCGCCTTTGGCGCCGAGCAAAGCTATATGGTGACCAACGGTACCTCGACGTCCAATAAAATTGTCGGTATGTACTCGGCGCCCGCCGGCAGTACCCTGCTGATTGACCGTAACTGTCACAAATCGCTGGCCCACCTGCTGATGATGAGCGATGTGGTTCCCCTGTGGCTGAAGCCGACCCGCAATGCGTTAGGGATCCTCGGCGGTATCCCCCGGCGCGAGTTTACCCGCGACAGTATTCAGCAGAAAGTGCGCGACACGGGCGGGGCGCAGTGGCCCGTGCATGCGGTGATCACCAACTCCACCTACGATGGGCTGCTCTACAACACCACCTGGCTTAAAGAGACGCTCGACGTCCCGTCGATCCATTTCGATTCCGCCTGGGTGCCGTATACACATTTCCATCCGATATATCAGGGGAAAAGCGGCATGAGCGGTGAGCGGATCCCCGGAAAAGTCATCTTCGAGACGCAGTCGACGCATAAGATGCTGGCCGCGCTGTCGCAGGCCTCGCTGATCCACATTAAGGGCAACTATGATGAAGAGACCTTTAATGAAGCCTTTATGATGCATACCTCTACGTCGCCGAGCTATCCCATCGTCGCGTCGATTGAGACCGCGGCGGCGATGCTGCGCGGTAACTCCGGTAAGCGCCTGATCCAGCGCTCCATTGAGCGGGCGCTGGATTTCCGCAAAGAGGTGCAGCGACTGCGCGAGGAGTCGGACGGCTGGTTCTTTGATATCTGGCAGCCGGAAGCGGTGGATAAAGCCGAGTGCTGGCCGGTGGCGCCGGGCGAGGACTGGCACGGTTTCAAAGATGCCGATGCGGATCATATGTACCTCGATCCGGTGAAAGTCACCATTCTGACGCCGGGTATGGACGAGCAGGGGAATATGGATGAAGAGGGGATCCCGGCGGCGCTGGTGGCGAAGTTCCTCGACGAGCGGGGCGTGGTGGTGGAGAAAACGGGCCCCTACAACCTGCTGTTCCTCTTTAGCATCGGTATCGATAAAACCCGGGCGATGGGTCTGCTGCGCGGCCTGACCGAATTTAAGCGCGCCTACGATCTCAATCTGCGGGTGAAGAATATGCTGCCGGATCTGTACGCGGAAGATCCCGACTTCTACCGCAACATGCGGATCCAGGATCTGGCGCAGGGGATCCACCGCTTGATCCGCCAGCACCAGCTGCCGCAGCTGATGCTCAGCGCCTTTGACGTCCTGCCGGAAATGAAAATGACGCCGCATCATGCCTGGCAGCGCCAGATCAAGGGTGAGGTGGAAACTATTGAACTGGAGAACCTGGTGGGCCGAATTTCGGCCAACATGATCCTCCCTTATCCGCCGGGCGTACCGCTGCTGATGCCGGGAGAGATGATCACGGAGGAGAGCCGGGCGGTGCTCGACTTCCTGCTGATGCTCTGCTCAATAGGACGTCATTACCCGGGGTTTGAGACCGATATTCACGGCGCGAAGCGCGATGAGGACGGCGTGTATCGGGTACGAGTCTTAAAAAATGACGAAAGGCTTGCGCGTTAACGGCGCGCACGAGTAACGTGGCTGGCTTAACAGAAGGAGTTTGACCATGCTGGGTTTGAAACGGGTTCACCATATTGCCATCATTGCGACTGACTACGCCCGCAGTAAAGCGTTCTATTGCGATATTCTGGGGTTTACGCTGCAAAGCGAGTTTTATCGCGCCGAACGTGACTCCTGGAAGGGCGATCTGGCGCTCAACGGCGAGTATGTGATTGAGCTGTTCTCGTTCCCGTTTCCGCCGGCCCGACCCAGTCGTCCGGAAGCCTGCGGGCTGCGTCATCTGGCCTTTAGCGTGGATGATATCGACGCTGCGGTGGCGCACCTGACGGCGCATGGCGTGGAGTGCGAAGCGATTCGCGTCGATCCCTTTACCGGTAAACGCTTTACCTTCTTTAGCGATCCGGACGACCTGCCGCTGGAAATATATCAGCAGTAAACCTTGCCAGCGCGACCCTGGCCCGGTAACGTGCCGGGCCATCACTTCTCGGTATGTTTGTGGTTATGACGGCTAACATTGCGCATACGCTTCATCCCCATCGCCAGCTGCTGGTGGCCTTCAGCGGCGGTCTGGACTCGACGGTTCTCCTGCATCAGCTGGTGTTGCTGCGGGAACAGGATCCCTCTCTGACGCTGCGGGCGGTGCATGTTCATCACGGCCTTAGCGCCCACGCAGACGACTGGGTGGCGCATTGTCGGCAAATTTGCCAGCAGTGGCAGGTGCCGTTGGCGGTGCATCGCGTGACGTTAGCCCGGGGCGGCCTGGGCGTCGAGGCCCATGCCCGCGCGGCGCGCTATCAGGCCTTTCAGGAGACGCTCCGCGCCGGCGAAGTGTTAGTGACCGCTCAGCACCAGGACGATCAGTGTGAAACGCTGCTGCTGGCGTTAAAACGCGGCAGCGGTCCGACCGGCCTGTCGGCGATGGCGCCATCGTCTCCCTTTGCCGGCAGTCGACTGCTGCGTCCTCTCCTCAATGAAACCCGGGAATCGCTGCGCCAGTGGGCGCTCGCCCACCAGCTGTCGTGGATTGAAGATGAGAGTAATCAGGACGATACCTATGACCGCAACTTCCTGCGCCTGCGGGTGATCCCGGTGCTGCGTGAGCGCTGGCCGCACTTTAGCGAGGCCGTCGCCCGCAGCGCCAGCCTGTGCGCCGAGCAGGAGCAGCTGCTGGACGAGATGCTGGCGGCGGAGCTGGCGTCGCTGGTGGCCGAAGACTGGTCGCTGGCTATCGCGCCGCTGACGTCGATGAGTTCTCCCCGCCGCGCGGCGTTGCTGCGTCGCTGGCTCGCCGGGCAGCAGGCGCCGATGCCGGCCCGCGAGGTGCCTGAGCGCCTCTGGCACGAGGTGGCGCTGGCGCGGGAAGATGCCAGCCCCTGCCTGCGGTTGGGGGAATTTACCGTCCGCCGTTTTCAGCAGCGCTTGTACTGGGTGAGATATGTACCCGGGCAGACGGACAGCGTCCAGCACTGGACAGACTGGCGCCAACCGCTGCGGCTGGCGGACGGTCTTGGTGAGCTGGTGCTGCAGCCGGGCGGCAGGCTGCGCCCGCCCCCGGCGGATGAGCCAGTCACCGTCCGCTTTCGCGCCAACGGCCATCTGCATATCGTCGGGCGTCATGGCGGCCGTAAGCTGAAGAAGATCTGGCAGGAGCTGGGCGTTGCTCCGTGGCGACGAGACACCACGCCGCTGCTGTTTTACGGCGAAACGCCGATTGCCGCAGCGGACGATCTGTTTGTGACTAACGAAGGTGAAGTCAAAGACGGGGAAGGGGTCAGTCTGGCGTGGAGGAAAACGGGCGGTTAAGCCCGTTTTGATTCAGGATTCGCTCACCACCACGGTGCCGATTTCCGGGTGACTGAAGCTGGCGATTTTATCCAGGCGCAGCTCGCGGACGTTGCCGGCGAGTTCGACCACAAGATACTCGATATTTTTACGCGAGATTAGATCGCTGGCCTTCGCCTGCAGCTGTTCGCCATCCTTCAGCGCCAGCGTCAGCACCAGGTGATGCTGGCAGGCCAGCTCCAGGTTGTCGTAATCATCGCAGTTAATGGGTTGATAAGTATCATTCATTGACATAATCGCTCACCAGTAAGTTTGCTGCCGCATAAGCGGCCTTTTCCCTGACTGACTCCGAAAGGGCCTCATCCGCCGCAATCTCATTCAATACTTTCAACACGCAACCCAGCGCATCCGGGATATACCCTAAGTCTCCGCTGGCTATTTCCGCATACCGCTTGCGTATTAACTCACAATAGTGGTCCACATGCCCTCCTGTCAGCGTTCTGACTCAACCGTGGGATGCAAGTTTAAGCCTACGAAGATAAACTCTGTTTAGCAAGGGAACTATATCATAGTCATTTAAGCAATTTCAGCAGGATGAAACAGGTTGCTGCGATTGCTGACAGCCTTTTGTCGCCAGTTTCGCTACAATGTACGCCATTTTTTTCAGGAGTTTGTTCATGGCGCTGAAAGCGACGATATATAAAGCCGCGGTGAATGTAGCCGATCTGGATCGCAACCAGTTTCTGGATGCTAACCTGACGCTGGCGCAGCACCCGTCGGAAACCCAGGAGCGCATGATGCTGCGCCTGCTGGCGTGGATCAAATATGCCGATGAGCGGCTGCAGTTTACGCGCGGCCTCTCGTCAGACGACGAGCCGGAGCTGTGGCTGCTTAACGATCATCTCGGGGTTGATCTGTGGATCGAGCTGGGGCTGCCGGACGAGAAACGTCTCAAGAAAGCCTGCTCGCGGGCGCAGGCGGTGGCGTTGTTTGCCTATAACAGCCGGGCGGCTGAAATCTGGTGGCAGCAGAATCAGAACAAGCTTGCGGCGTACCCGAAGCTGACCATCTGGTATCTTGATGATGCCCAGCTGGCGCAGCTTAGCGCTTTTGCCGACCGCACGATGACGCTGCAGGCCACTTTGCAGGAGGGGAGCATCTGGTTGTCCGACGCTCAGAATAATCTGGAAATTCAGCTTACCGCCTGGCAAGGGCCGGCATGATTACTATCAGCCGCAGCGTGGCCATTGCCGATAACGAGATCACGCTGGAAGGTATTCGCGCCCAGGGGGCCGGGGGCCAACACGTGAACAAAGCGTCGACCGCGATCCATCTGCGCTTCGATATTAAAGCCTCGAGCCTGCCGGCGTTTTACAAAGAGCGCCTGCTCGCCGCCAGCCACCACTTAATTTCTGCTGACGGTGTGGTTATCATTAAGGCTCAGGAATATCGCAGTCAGGAGATGAACCGCGAAGCGGCGATCGCCCGGCTGGTGGCCCTTATCAAAGAATTGACCGCAGTGCAAAAAAGTCGCCGGGAGACGCGACCGACTCGGGCATCCAAAGAGCGACGCCTTGCTTCCAAGGCGCAAAAGTCCTCAGTCAAGGCGCTGCGTGGGAAAGTTCGCCAGTGAAGGCGTCGGCGAACGGGTGGAATGGATCATAAGGAAAGTAGAGTGAAGAAAATCATATTCTCCGTGATAGCGGCCTGTTCGCTGTTCGCGCTGTTTGGTTGTAACCATCGCGCCGAAACTGACACGGTCCAGCCGGCGGCGATGGAAGAGCTCAAGCCGATGCAGCAAAGCTGGCGCGGGGTGCTGCCTTGCGCGGATTGCGAAGGCATCGACACCTCGCTGTTCCTGGAAAAAGACGGCACCTGGGTGATGAATGAGCACTACCAGGGCGCGCGTCGTGAACCATCCTCCTTTGCCTCTTACGGCACCTGGGCGCGTACGGCGGATAAGCTGGTACTGACCAACAGCAAGGGCGAAAAATCGTACTTTCGCGCGAAGGGCGACAAGCTGGAGATGCTCGACCGCAACGGGAGCCCCATTCAGTCTCCCCTCAACTATACCCTGGAGCCGGTGAAGGCCAGCCTGCCGACCACCCCGATGGCGATGCGTGGCATGTACTTCTATATGGCCGATGCGGCAACCTTTACTGATTGCGCGACCGGTAAACGCATCGCGGTGGCGAATAATGCCCAGCTTGAGCGGGATTATGCCGCTGCCCGCGGCAATGATTCACGTCCGGTGCTGCTGGTGGTGGAGGGGCACTTTACCCTCGAGGCGAACCCGGATACCGGCGAAATGATGAAAACGCTGATGACGGATCAGGCTGGCAAATTTATTCCTGGGAAGGACTGCGGACACTGATTGTCCGGCTCCTGCCCGGGAAACGGGCAGGGGATACGCCTCAGCGGTAGCCGGCCAGCGGAATTGGGTCATTGTGGTTTTACCGTCCCCCCTTTTCCACTAACCATAGCGCACGAAGCATGAGCCTCATGACGGGGGTAAAGGGCAAATCGTTCTTTTACTCCGCACCGGCCTTCGGTTTGCTCAACCCCACCAGTTTACCGGCCTGAAGATAAACTCCCAGTTTCAGATGCCCGACATACTGCAGCTGCGTCTCGGGTTTAAAGGTGGCGACATCTCCTTCCCGCATGTGCAGCAGATCGGAAGGGCTGATCCACGCCGCCTGCGCCAGGGTCAGCGGATGCCCGGCTCTGACAAAGGCCTCGCTGACAAACTCCGAGCAAAACCACGCTTTCTTGTCGGGGCTGGCCCCATCGCCCAGTTGCGCTTTGGCCAGGCCGCTTACGCACTGCTGGCGAAAGTTACGCGAGAAAGGGTTGAGCGAGCAGAGCGGTTTGGTGACCATATAAGGGATAAACTGAATAATGCCGCGATAGTTATACCCGCTGTCTTTGACCTGCCAGGCAAAACCTCTCATCGCCATCGCCTGATCCGGCGTCAGATCGGGCACCCTGAGGGCAAAGAGTTTATCGCTGTGCGCCATCGCTTGCTGTAGCGATATCACCTGCACGCCGGCGCCGGTAGCCTCCGCAATTTGACCCTCGCCGAGATACAGCGCGACGTGGCTCACGGAAGAGGCGCTGAAGGCGCGGATCCCAAGCGAAGTGACGCCAAGGCTGGAGGAGAAGAGCAGGTCGCCGGAACGAAGGTCGCTTTCGGCGATTTCGCGCAGTCCGCTGCCGGCAATCGAGCTTTGACGCTGGAGGGTGACAGCCCATGGCGGTGAGCGGCCATCGGTAGCGGATGCGGAAGGGACGCTGCGGCCGACGTCTACAGTGCAGGCGGTAAGCAGGAGCAGGGCGGAGGTAAGCAGCCCGCTGCTGAGGAGAGGTGCAGTCATGGGTACAGTCCTTGTAAAAAAAAGGCCCTGACATCCGTTCAGGGCCCTGAGCTGTGTAATTAGCCTTTTATCGCTTTAACCAGATATTCCACAATATCCCCGGTCTTGATCAGCTGCTTCTCACCGTTGCGACGATACTTGTATTCGATATCGTCGTTGTCGAGGTTACGATCGCCCAGCACGATGGTGTGCGGGATGCCGATCAGCTCCATATCGGCGAACATCACGCCCGGACGCTCTTTACGATCGTCCATCAGCACTTCAATACCCTGGGCGCTCAGCTCGGCGTACAGTTTCTCCGCCAGCTCCTGCACACGGTAAGATTTATGCATGTTCATCGGCAGGATCGCCACCTGGAACGGCGCAATCGCATCCGGCCAGACAATACCGCGATCGTCAAAGTTCTGCTCAATCGCCGCCGCCACTACGCGAGTGACCCCGATACCATAGCAACCCATGGTCAGGATCTGGTTGCGGCCATCTTCGCCCTGGACCGCGGCTTTCATCGCCTCGGAGTACTTCGTCCCCAGCTGGAAGATATGACCCACTTCGATACCGCGCTTGATAAGCAGGGTACCTTTGCCGTCCGGGCTCGGATCGCCGGCAACGACGTTACGGATGTCAGCGACTTCCGGCGTGGCGACATCGCGGTCCCAGTTGATGCCGAAGTAGTGTTTGCCGTCGATGTTGGCGCCGGCGGCGAAATCGCTCATCACCGCCACAGTACGGTCGATAATCACCGGCACCGGTAGGTTCACCGGACCCAGGGAGCCCGGACCGGCTTTCACCAGGGCGCGGATCTCTTCTTCGGTGGCGAAGGTCAGCGGGCTGGCGACCTGCGGCAGTTTTTCCGCTTTCACTTCGTTCAGCTCGTGATCGCCGCGCACCAGCAGGGCAACCAGCGGGGAAGCGCTATCTTCAACCGCTTTCACCAGCAGGGTTTTCACGGTTTTTTCGATCGGCAGGTTGAACTGCTCAACCAGCTCGGCGATGGTTTTGGCGTTCGGCGTGTCGACCAGGGTCAACTCCTGGGTGGCGTCCGCGCGCGGCGTTTTCGGCGCAACGGCTTCCGCAAACTCGATGTTTGCCGCGTAGTCGGAGCTGTCGGAGAAGATCACATCGTCTTCGCCGCTCTGCGCCAGCACCTGGAATTCATGAGAGGCGCTGCCGCCGATGGAGCCGGTATCAGCCTGTACCGCACGGAAATCCAGCCCCATACGGCTGAAGATTTTGCTGTAAGCGGCGTACATCGCATCGTAGGTTTCCTGCAGCGATTCCTGCGAAGTGTGGAAAGAGTACGCATCTTTCATCAGGAATTCGCGGGAGCGCATCACGCCGAAACGCGGGCGCACTTCGTCGCGGAATTTGGTCTGGATCTGATAGAAGTTCAGCGGCAGCTGCTTATAGGAGTTCAGCTCGTTGCGGATCAGATCGGTGATGACCTCTTCGTGGGTTGGACCGAGGACGAACGGACGATCGCCACGATCGGCAATGCGCAGCAGTTCCGGGCCGTACTGCTCCCAGCGACCGCTCTCCTGCCACAGTTCAGATGGCTGAACGACCGGCATTAACACCTCGATCGCACCGGCGTTGTTCATCTCTTCACGCACGATGTTTTCGACTTTTTTCAGGACGCGCACGCCGGTCGGCAGCCAGGTGTATAACCCGGAGGCCAGCTTGCGGATCATCCCGGCGCGCAGCATCAGCTGGTGGCTGATTACCTCGGCGTCGGCAGGTGTCTCCTTCAGAGTGGAGAGCAGATATTGGCTAGTACGCATGTTGTAACGGTTCCAGTTAAACGAGCGGAACAGGCTGGTTGCCCAGCCTGAAACAAAAAAAGTGGTTTAGTTTACCAGTGTGGCAAAGATGCCAAAAGAGAGGAAAATAAAATTAGCGCGCTTCGAGGGCAAAGACTTCAAAACCGGAGGCAGTCACCCGCCAGCGGACGTTGAAATCCAGCAGCCAGACGGCGTAATTTTTGCCTGCCTCTTCCTCCTTACGGTAGGCCGGACGCGGATCCTGCGCCAGCACCTCTCGGATAAACGCCTTCAGGTGCGGATAACGCTTCTCCAGATGCAAAAGCTGCGTTTCGACGTCGGCGGTAAAACTGACGACCTGATCCGCCTGCGGCGCCTGTTGCGCGTAGCTGGCGTGCGCGTCGGGCAGCGCTTCGGCAAACGGCAGATAGGGTTTGATGTCGACCACCGGCGTACCGTCGACGAGATCGAGGCTGCCGAGTTCCAGTATCACCTGCTCTTTCTGACAGCGAACGCCCTTCAGCTCAACCAGAGACATGCCAATGGGATTGGGGCGAAAGGTGGAGCGGGTGGCGAAGACGCCCATACGCGCGTTGCCCCCGAGACGGGGAGGGCGCACCGTCGGACGCCAGCCGCCTTCCATGGTCTGATGAAACACAAACAGGATCCACAGATGGCTGAAGCTTTCCAGACCACGCACGGCGTCGGCCTGGTTGTAGGGCGCGATCAGATGGAGTTCTCCGCCGCCGTGCTTGACCAGACCCGGCTGGCGAGGTACGGCAAACTTCTCTTTATACGGCGAGCGGATCACGCCTATCTGCGCGAACTGAAATGCACTCATTGCGCCGAGACGTTAAGCGCCGAGCCCAGACAAACCGCCTGACGGTAGCAGCCTGGGGTGCCGCTGGTCACTTCGCAGCGGTGCAGCAGGACAGCATTGGCTTTCATACGTGCGGCATTAATCTGCAGGCGCTTGCGGGCGGTAGGGATATTCGGCGGAGAATCCTGATTCGAGGCCTGGCAGGACTCGCCAGACACTTCCCCCAGATCGCGGAATGGTTTACCTACCAGCTCTGACGCATCGGTATAAATACGTACCGGCGCCGGACGGGTTGCGCGTGGTTTGCTCGGCTCAGATTTAACCGGGGGAGTTGCAGTGCTTTGAACAGGTTCAACGGGAGATCTGCTTAGCATGGAACAACCGCTTAACATGAGTGCTAACAAACAGACCGGTAAAGCACGCATAGTATTTCCTCAATGAATAAAAAACAGGGCGTTATTGAATCAGGTGCTTGCATAAATGACAAGACGGGCGTGAAGCCCGTCCTGAATGATATTACGGTGAGAAAAGATTACCAGCCTTTCACTGCGCCGCCGTTAAAGATCTTGTTTGCTGCTTCGTAAACTTCATCGCTCTGGTAAGCCTGAACGAATTTTTTCACATTCTCAGCATCTTTATTGTCTTCACGCGCCACGATCAGGTTCACGTACGGCGACTCTTTCCCTTCAACAAAGATGCCGTCTTTCGCCGGGGTCAGGCCAATCTGGCTGGCGTAAGTGGTGTTGATAACGGCCAGCGCAATCTGCGCGTCGTCAAGAGAACGCGGCAGCTGCGGCGCTTCCAGTTCAACAATCTTCAGGTTTTTCGGGTTCTCGACGATATCCAGCGAGGTCGGCAGCAGGCCTACGCCGTCCTTCAGTTTGATCAGGCCCACCTGCTGCAGCAGCAGCAGAGAACGACCGAGGTTGGTCGGATCGTTAGGGACGGCGATCTGCGAGCCCGGCTGCAGTTCGTCCAGCGATTTGATTTTCTTCGAGTAACCCGCGATCGGGTAGACGAAGGTGTTGCCGACAGCCACCAGCTTGTAGCCGCGGTCTTTAATCTGCTGGTCGAGATACGGTTTATGCTGGAAGGCGTTGACGTCGATATCGCCTTTGCTCAGCGCTTCGTTCGGCAGAACGTAATCGTTGAAGGTCACCAGCTCAACGTCAAGGCCATACTTCTCTTTTGCCACTTTCTGCGCGACTTCAGCGACCTGCTGCTCCGCCCCGACGATAACGCCGACTTTAATATGATTCGGATCTTTTTCATCCTGACCGCAACCCACCAGCGCCAGAGAACCGATTAACGCACCAACTGCCGCAAAGGTTTTGAAATTAAAGGCCATGTTATTTCCTTCCTGTAAGAATGAGTGTTGTCTGCCAATAACGTTATTTATGAGTCACAGCCCGGACGATGCGATCGCCAGAGAATTGAATTAAATAAACCAGAATAACCAGCAATACCAGTACGGTATTCATTACGGTGGCGTTGTAACCGATATAGCCATACTGATAACCAATCTGCCCCAGACCGCCGGCGCCCACCGCGCCGCCCATGGCGGAATAGCCCACCAGGGTGATCAGGGTGATGGTGGCGGCGTTGACCAGACCCGGCAGCGCTTCAGGCAGTAGAACCTTACGCACGATCTGCAGCGGCGTGGCGCCCATCGCCCGGGAGGCTTCGATAAGGCCGGTCGGGATCTCCAGCAGGGCGTTCTCCACCATGCGAGCGATAAACGGCGCGGCGCCCACCGTCAACGGCACGATCGCCGCCTGCAGGCCGATTGAGGTGCCGACGATCACGCGGGTAAATGGGATCATCCAGACCAGCAGGATAATGAACGGGATGGAGCGGAAAATGTTCACCAGCGCCGACAGCGTCCGGTACAGTTTAGCATTGGCGACGATTTGCCCCGGACGGGTCACGTACAGCAGCACGCCCACCGGCAGACCAAGGACAAAACCGAAGAAGCCGGAGACAAAGGTCATTGCCAGCGTTTCCCATACGCCGCGCAACAGCAGCCACATCATTGCCTCAGACATAACCCAATACCTCTACTTTTACATGATGTTCCTGCAGCCAGGCGATAGCCGCCTGAGTGTCTTCCTGTGTACCGTGCATTTCGGTCAGCATGATGCCGAACTTCACCCCGCCGGCATAATCCATCTGCGCGCTAATAATGTTGTTATTCACGTTGAAGCGACGCGCGGTTTCAGAAAGCAGCGGCGCATCGACGGAGTGGCCGGTAAATTCCATGCGCAGCATCGGTACGCTATCCGCTGTGGCGGTAGGTTTCAGGCGCGCCTGGTAGTCATCCGGAATATCCAGGTGCAACGTCGACTGAATAAACTGCTGGGCCAGCGGCGTCTTCGGATGGGAGAAGACTTCGCTCACCGTGTCCTGTTCAATCAACTGGCCGTTGCTAATCACCGCCACGCAGTCGCAGATGCGTTTCACCACATCCATTTCGTGGGTGATCAGCAGGATGGTCAGCCCCAGGCGACGGTTAATGTCTTTCAGCAATTCGAGAATGGAACGGGTGGTGGCCGGATCCAGGGCGCTGGTGGCTTCATCGCACAGCAGCACCTTGGGGTTACTGGCCAGCGCGCGGGCAATGGCGACACGCTGTTTCTGGCCGCCGGAGAGATTAGCCGGATAGCTGTCGTGCTTATCGCCCAGGCCGACAAGATCCAGCAGCTCCGTCACACGGCGTTTGATTTCTGCCTGTGGCGTGTTATCCAGCTCCAGGGGTAACGCCACGTTGCCGAAAACGGTGCGGGATGCCAGCAGGTTAAAATGCTGGAAAATCATGCCAATCTGACGGCGAGCGCGGGTTAGCTCTTTTTCCGACAGCGCAGTCAGTTCCTGACCGTCAACCTGTACGCTGCCCTCGGTCGGGCGCTCCAGCAGGTTAACGCAGCGAATCAGCGTACTTTTACCGGCGCCTGAGGCACCGATGACGCCGTAAATTTGTCCGGCAGGGACATGCAGGCTGACATTGTTCAGCGCCTGAATGCTGCGATTCCCCTGCTGGAACACTTTGGTGATATTGGAAAGTTTAATCATCAGTTATTTATTATCGTTTAGCCGTTTGCCGTGGCATTTTCTTCTGCCGTATCCAGGCGATGCCTGGCAATGAAATGGATGTTAAGGCATCCAGACGTCTAAATCAATCTGACTCTTTATAATGAGCACTTTCTTGCATGCGGAAACATGCGATACTAACGGCACTAGCCTTTTTCAGGAGCAAACCGGTGGCAAAGTCAGTACCCGCAATTTTTCTCGACCGTGACGGCACCATTAATGTCGATCATGGCTACGTCCACGAAATCGACAATTTTGAATTTATCGATGGCGTCATTGACGCAATGCGCGAGCTCAAAGAGATGGGCTACGCGCTGGTGCTGGTCACTAACCAGTCCGGTATTGCTCGCGGTAAATTTACCGAAGCCCAGTTTGAAACGCTGACCGAATGGATGGACTGGTCTCTGGCAGACCGTGGCGTCGATCTGGACGGTATCTATTATTGCCCGCATCACCCGCAGGGTGCGGTTGAGGAGTACCGTCAGACCTGTGATTGCCGTAAACCGCATCCGGGGATGCTGATCTCCGCCCGCGATTATCTGCATATCGATATGGCCGCTTCCTATATGGTAGGGGACAAACTGGAAGATATGCAGGCTGCAGCGGCCGCTGATGTCGGTACTAAAGTGCTGGTGCGTACCGGTAAGCCTGTTACTGAAGAAGCGGAAAAAGCCGCGGATTGGGTGCTAAATAGCCTGGCCGAGCTGCCGGCGGCGATTAAAAAGCAGCAAAAATAAGCGTTGCGTATAAAAGATGAGCGGTTGAAATAAAATTGTATTTTTCCGCTTGTCATTCCCGGCGGGCTCCCTATAATGCGCCTCCATCGACACGGCAGATGTGAATCACTTCACACAAACAGCCGGTTCGGTTGAAGAGAAAAATCCTGAAAAACGGGTTGACTCTGAAAGAGGAAAGCGTAATATACGCCACCTCGCGACAGAGCGCTAAAGCGCGTCGCAACTGCTCTTTAACAATTTATCAGACAATCTGTGTGGGCACTCAAAGTGACATGGA
>NZ_JBEAKW010000052.1:0-83705 GCF_040065795.1 Klebsiella sp. JB_Kp004
GCGCATTATAGGGAGTAATTCTGAGGTGACAAGGGGAAATGCAAAAAAACTTTTCGTTCGCTCGCTTTTCCATCAAGACGCTGTTTAAACGCCCTGTTTGCGGATCATTTGCGCGATTTCTCGGGCAAATCGGGAGACCTGTTGCCAGTCGGTATAGACCACTTCTTTACGGGTATCCGTTTCGCCCCCGGTCATTTTCATAATCAGGCGGATCATAAACCGATCGTACCAGCGGTAACGCGGGTAACGTAGCGCCCCGGCAAACACCGCGCAGCTCTGCGGCTGCCACGGCGAGTTGAGCAGAAACTTGCGCGTATAGCTGTTGGTCTGCGGCGTGCGCTTCTCGGGTTTACGCGCAACCAGGTTCACCGAAAAGAATGCCCCCGGCAGCGCCTGCAATGCTGCAAGGTGCTTTTTCACAAAGCGGTCCACCGCCGGATGAAAGTGTCCGTAGCGAATCGACGCGCCAATCACCACGCGATCATAATGATGCCATTCCACGTCATCGGTACGGTTCAGATTCAGGGTGTCCGCATCGATACCCAGCTCTTTAAGCTCAGAGGCGAGAAACGAAGCGATTTCACGTGTCTGCCCGTCGCGGGTGGAAAAGAGAATTAAAGTTTTCACGAGCACTCCTGTTATTCGCGCCAGAAAGTGGGAGTAAAGAGCACCAGTAAGGTGAACACTTCCAGACGACCAAACAGCATATTAGCAATCAGGATCCATTTCGCGACCGGGTTCATGGTGGCAAAGTTGTCCGCGACGACGCCGAGCCCAGGCCCGAGGTTGTTCAATGTCGCCACCACGGAGGCGAAAGCGGAGAAGTCATCCACCCCGGTGGCGATAATAGCCAGCATACTAATGATAAAAACCAGCGCATAGGCGGAGAAGAATCCCCATACCGCTTCCAGAATACGTTCCGGCAGCGCGCGGTTACCTAATTTAATGCTATACACCGCATTCGGGTGAACCAGACGCTTAAGCTCACGGTTGCCCTGCTTGAACAGCAACAGGATACGGATAACCTTTAAGCCACCGCCCGTGGAGCCTGCGCAGCCGCCGATAAATGCGGAGCACAGCAGAAGCACCGGCAGGAACAGCGGCCAGCGCGCAATGCTATCGGTGGTGAATCCCGCGGTGGTCGCCATCGACACCACCTGGAAAAACGCCTGATTCAGCGTCGTCAGCACCGAGCCGTACACGTTATGAAGCCATAGCACCAGCGTACAGACGATGACCAGCGTCAACTGGACGCCAATGAACATTCGAAACTCAGGGTCGCGCCAGTACACCTTCAGGCTGCGTCCGCTCAACAACGAAAAATGCAGACCGTAGTTACAGCCGGAGATCAGCAGGAAGATGGCAATGATGGAGTTGATCATCGGGCTGTTGAAATAGCCGACGCTGGCATCGTGAGTCGAGAAACCGCCGATGGCGATGGTGGCGAAGCTGTGCCCTATCGCATCGAAGGCCGGCATACCGGCAAACCAGAGCGCCAATGCGCAGGCGACCGTCAGTAACACATAGATGAGCCACAATGTCTTTGCCGTCTCGGCGATGCGCGGGCGCATCTTGTTATCTTTCAGCGGGCCGGGCATTTCCGCACGGTAGAGCTGCATCCCCCCGACGCCGAGGATAGGCAGAATCGCCACCGCCAGCACAATGATCCCCATGCCGCCGAACCACTGCAGCATCTGCCGGTAAAAGAGGATAGCGTGCGGGAGCGAGTCCAGCCCCACCAGGGTGGTCGCCCCGGTCGTCGTCAGGCCGGAAAATGACTCGAAGAAGGCATCCGTCACCGTCAGGTTCGGCTGTTCGGCGAAAATAAAGGGCAAGGCCCCTACGCTACCCAGCACGGTCCAGAACAGCACCACGATCAGAAATCCTTCACGGGATTTCAGTTCGCCCTTTTGCTTACGGTTCGGCCACCACAGCATGGAGCCGATCGCCAGAGCGACAAAAAAAGTTTGAGTGAAGGCCCGTCCCGCGCCATCGCGATATATCAGGGCCACTAATCCCGGGACGATCATCGTCCCCGAAAACAAGATGACCAGCAGTCCAACGATTCGGGTTATGGCGCGAAAATGCATCTCTGGCGCTTCCTTTGATAGGCAAAAAAACAGAGGGGATTATTCGTTAATCTTCAGCAATTGCAATGAACCGCGACTAAAATCAGCCAGTTTTGCTGAAAAAGCCGCCACTTCAGCCTGGGGAAGCGCCACGCGCAGCCGAACCGACGCCAGATATTCGCTTTCAACGACGTTGCCGGAAAATTGGGCGAGCAGCGTTTCGACGCCGGCCAGTTGCCCATATTCACATTGCAAAGTATATGCCGTTAACGGCGTCTTGCGCAGTGTCGTCAACTGCGCCAGCGCCTGATGAACACCGCCGCCATAGGCTTTCACCAGGCCGCCGGTGCCCAGCAGGATACCACCGTAGTAACGCACGACGACAGCGGTTATCTCGCCGACGCCGCTTCCCATCAGCTGCGCCAGCATCGGTTTACCCGCCGTTCCCGCCGGTTCGCCATCATCAGAAAACCCAAGCTGTTGCGAATCATCAGGCGGTCCGGCGACCCACGCCACGCAGTGGTGACGGGCATCGGGGTGATCCGCTCTGACGGACTCGACAAAGGCTTTCGCCGCCGCCACGCCGTCGGTATGCGCCAACAACGTGATAAAACGGCTCTTTTTGATCTCCTCAACGACGGAAACGGGCGCCGCCGGGATTAACCAGCTCTCCATTAGGCCAGCTTCAGATCGCGCGTCATATTTTCGATACTGTTTTCGTGAACCACCACGTTATCTTCGATACGGATCCCGCCGAATGGCTTCATGGCGTCAATTTTTTGCCAGTTGAAGTGTTTGCTGAACGGGCCTTCACGCCACGGCGCCAGTAACGACTCGATAAAGTAGATGCCGGGTTCAATGGTCAACACCATACGCGGCTCGATAATACGGGTGCAGCGCAGATACGGGTATTTCGCTGGCGCCGCCAGATGCGTACCGGAGTCGTCTTGCATAAAGCCAGCAACATCATGCACCTGCAGACCCAGCGGATGACCAATCCCGTGCGGCATAAATGGCCCGGTCAGATCGTTTTCCACCATCGCCTCTTCGCTCATGTCAGTGACTAACTGGTGTTTACGCAGCAGCTTCGCAATACGCTGGTGGAACTGGGTATGGTAATCGACGTAGCGAGTCCCGGCTTTCATGGTGCTAATCAGCGCCAGCTGCTCGTCGTTAACGTCTTTAATCAGATGGGCGAAATCGTTATCGCCGTGTGCCGCCCAGGTCCGCGTCAGATCCGCAGCATAGCCGTTATATTCCGCACCGGCGTCGAGCAGGAAGCTGCGCATTTCCGCCGGAGCGCGGTGGTCCAGTTTGGTGTAGTGCAGGACAGAAGCATGCTCGTTCAGCGCCACGATGTTGCTGTAAGGCACGTCGGTATCGCGGTGACCGGTTGCGGTAAGATAGGCCTGATTGATATCGAATTCGCTCATCCCGGACTGAAAAGCTTCATAGGCCGCACGATGACCATTCACCGCCGACTTCTGCGCTTCACGCATACAGGCCAGCTCGTAATCGGTTTTGTAAGCCCGGTAGTAATGCAGATAATCGATAACCCCTTTCGGGTTGATCTTATCCGCGGCGATTCCCAGACCCAGCGCGCGCTCCGGCACCGGCCCGATATAACCAATATTTCCGCGAGCGGCAGGCAGTTGGCTGCCGATGCCATCGGCCTTCGGCAGCGCGACCACATCGACCTCTTCGGTCCAGAACGAGGTTGGCAGCGGCTCAACGTTATGCCAGTAATCAACCGGCAGATAGAACCACAGCTTCGGTTTATTCACACCGTCCACCAGCAACCAGCAGTTAGGCACCTGAGTCACCGGCACCCAGGCTTTGAACTGCGGATTGACCTTGAACGGGTACGGATGGTCATCAAGGAAGACGTTAACCAGCTCGCCGGAGTGAATCAGCAGAGCATCCATCTGAAAACGGGACAGGACGTCGCGGGTACGTTCTTGTAGGGTAACAATATGATTTTTATAGAGCGCGGCCAGGGATTCCATCTTTTGTCCTTTGCTTTTATGGGATCGTGATACTCCGCATCTTAGCACATCGACCTGCGTGCGGGTGATTTCCACCGGATGTGATCCGACCAGCAATTATTTAAAGAGTAATTTGCAATTCTTTAACATAAATTCCACACTCCGTTTCATCTGGTATGACCAGATCATATTGCTGGATTCAGGAGACTGACATGCTCTACAAAGGCGACACCCTGTACCTCGACTGGCTGGAAGATGGCATCGCCGAACTGGTGTTCGATGCCCCAGGTTCGGTCAACAAGCTTGATACCGCAACCGTAGCCAGCCTCGGTCATGCGCTGGACGTACTGGAAAAACAAAACGATCTCAAAGGCCTGATGCTGCGCTCTGAAAAAGCGGCGTTTATCGTCGGCGCGGATATTACGGAATTCCTCTCACTGTTCCTGGTCCCTGAGGAGCAGTTAAGCCAATGGCTGCATTTTGCTAACAGCGTCTTCAACCGTCTGGAAGATCTTCCCGTCCCCACTGTCTCCGCCGTCAACGGTTACGCGCTGGGCGGCGGTTGTGAATGCGTCCTGGCGACCGATTACCGCCTGGCGACGCCGGATCTGCGCATTGGTCTGCCGGAAACCAAACTCGGCATTATGCCAGGCTTCGGCGGCTCAGTCCGTTTGCCGCGCCTGCTCGGCGCCGACAGCGCGCTGGAGATCATTGCTGCCGGGAAAGATGTCGGTGCCGATCAAGCGCTGAAAATCGGCCTGGTGGATGGCGTAGTTGCTGCCGACAAACTGCGCGACGGCGCGCTGGCGATCCTGCGCCAGGCGATTCAGGGCGACCTGGACTGGAAAGCGAAACGTCAACCGAAGCTGGAGCCGCTGAAGCTCAGCAAAATTGAAGCGACGATGAGTTTCACCATCGCCAAAGGCATGGTCGCGCAAACCGCCGGGAAGCATTATCCGGCGCCGATCACCGCGGTGAAAACCATTGAAGCCGCCGCGCGTCTTGGTCGTGAAGAGGCCCTGGTGCTGGAAAATAAAAGTTTTGTTCCGCTGGCTCATACCAATGAGGCCCGCGCGCTGGTCGGTATCTTCCTCAACGACCAGTACGTCAAAGCGAAAGCGAAAAAACTGACCAAAGATGTCGAAACGCCGAAGCAGGCCGCCGTCCTGGGCGCGGGCATTATGGGCGGCGGCATCGCTTATCAGTCGGCGTGGAAAGGCGTGCCGGTCATCATGAAGGACATCAACGATAAATCGCTGACGCTCGGCATGACCGAAGCGGCGAAGCTACTGAATAAACAGCTTGAACGCGGCAAAATCGACGGTCTGAAGCTGGCCGGAGTAATAAGCACCATTCAGCCAACGCTGGAGTATAGCGGTTTTGATCGCGTGGACGTGGTCGTTGAAGCGGTGGTGGAAAACCCGAAAGTGAAGAAAGCGGTGCTGGCGGAAACGGAAGATAAAATCCGCCCGGATACCGTGCTGGCGTCCAACACCTCAACGATCCCCATCAGCGAGCTGGCCAGCGTTCTGCAGCGCCCGGAAAACTTCTGCGGCATGCACTTCTTTAACCCGGTGCATCGCATGCCGCTGGTAGAAGTGATCCGCGGCGAAAAAACCTCGGATAAGACCATTGCCAAAGTCGTCGCCTGGGCCAGCAAAATGGGCAAGACGCCAATCGTGGTCAATGATTGTCCCGGTTTCTTCGTCAACCGCGTGCTGTTCCCCTACTTCGCCGGCTTCAGCCAGCTGCTGCGCGACGGGGCGGATTTCCGCAAAGTCGACAAAGTGATGGAGAAACAGTTTGGCTGGCCGATGGGCCCGGCCTATCTGCTGGACGTGGTCGGCATCGACACCGCGCACCATGCTCAGGCGGTCATGGCGGCGGGCTTCCCGCAGCGGATGCAGAAAGATTATCGCGACGCCATCGACGCCCTGTTTGACGCCAACCGTTTCGGCCAGAAGAACGGCCTCGGCTTCTGGCGCTATAAAGACGACAGCAAAGGTAAGCCGAAGAAAGAAGAAGATGCTGCCGTCGACAGCCTGCTGGCCGACGTCAGCCAGCCGAAGCGCGATTTCAGCGATGAAGAGATTATCGCCCGCATGATGATCCCGATGGTTAACGAAGTCGTCCGCTGCCTGGAAGAAGGCATTATCGCCAGCCCGGCGGAAGCGGATATGGCGCTGGTATACGGCCTCGGCTTCCCTCCGTTCCACGGCGGCGCCTTCCGCTGGCTGGATACCATCGGCAGCGCGAAGTATCTCGATATGGCGCAGCAGTACCAGCACCTTGGGCCGCTGTATGAAGTCCCTGCCGGTCTGCGTGACAAAGCGCGCCATAACGAAGCGTATTATCCCCAGGTAGAGCCAGCCCGTCCGGTTGGCGCTCTGAAAACGGCTTAAGGAGTCACAATGGAACAGGTTGTCATTGTCGATGCTATTCGCACCCCGATGGGCCGTTCAAAGGGCGGCGCATTTCGCCACGTGCGCGCGGAAGACCTCTCCGCGCACCTGATGCGTAGCCTGCTGTCGCGCAACCCGTCGCTTGAGGCAAGCGCGATAGACGATATCTACTGGGGCTGCGTACAGCAAACCCTCGAGCAGGGTTTTAACATCGCCCGTAACGCGGCGCTGCTGGCGGAGATCCCGCATTCGGTACCGGCAAACACGGTTAACCGTCTGTGCGGTTCTTCCATGCAGGCGCTGCACGATGCCGCACGCATGATCATGACCGGCGATGCCAGCGTCTGCCTGATTGGCGGCGTGGAGCACATGGGCCATGTGCCGATGAGCCACGGCGTCGATTTCCACCCGGGCCTGAGTCGCAACGTGGCGAAGGCGGCAGGGATGATGGGGCTGACCGCTGAAATGCTGGCGCGTCTGCACGGCATTAGCCGGGAAATGCAGGATCAGTTCGCCGCGCGCTCCCACGCCCGCGCCTGGGCTGCGACCCAGTCCGGCGCATTCAAAGCCGAGATTATCCCCACCGGCGGCCACGATGCCGATGGCGTACTGAAGTCCTTTAACTATGACGAAGTGATCCGCCCGGAAACCACCGTCGAGACGCTGTCTACCCTGAGGCCGGCGTTTGACCCGGTGACCGGTACGGTAACGGCGGGTACCTCTTCCGCCCTTTCCGATGGCGCGGCGGCGATGCTGCTGATGAGCGAAAGTCGCGCCCGCGAACTGGGGCTGAAGCCACGCGCCCGCGTCCGTTCGATGGCGGTGGTCGGCTGCGACCCGTCCATTATGGGCTATGGCCCGGTTCCCGCCTCGAAGCTGGCGCTGAAAAAAGCGGGCTTATCCACCAGCGATATCGACGTCTTTGAAATGAATGAGGCCTTTGCCGCGCAGATCCTGCCGTGCATTAAAGATCTGGGCCTGATGGAGCAGATCGATGAGAAGATCAACCTTAACGGCGGGGCGATCGCGCTCGGTCATCCGCTGGGTTGTTCCGGGGCGCGTATTAGCACCACGTTGATCAATCAGATGGAGCGTAAAGATGCCCAGTTCGGCCTCGCCACCATGTGCATTGGCCTGGGACAAGGGATCGCCACCGTGTTTGAGCGGGTGTAAATTTACAAAAGGGTATCTCACAGCCAATGGCGTCAGAACAAGGCGGCAAGCGAGCGAACCCCGATGAGCTTACTGAAGTAAGTGATTCGGGTGAGCGAGCGCAGCCGACGCAGTTATGACGTCATTGGCGAAGAGAGACAGTTTAGTTGCCGTTCTTCCCGCCTGTCAGGGGCGGGTTTTTTATTTGCAGATATCAGATAAAGGCAAACGCGTCGCCAAACAGGCGATCTTCGCGCGCGCCGCGTTCGTTGCAGAACAGGTCGCGAGCAATCTTGGCCATCTCAAAACGCCCGGCAATATAGATATCGTGATCGGCCAGGGTACCGTAATCCTGCAGCACCGCGGTCAGCACGGTGCCGGAACGCCCACGCCAGCCCTCTTCCGGCTGCTCAACCACCGGCTCAATGCGCAGATTCGGATGTTTGACGCTCAAGGCTTCCAGCTCAGCCAGATCGTACAGATGTTTGGTCTCGCGGCCGCCCCAGTAAATCGCGATATCGCGCTGAGGATTGCGTGACAGCGCGGTCAGCAGAATAGAACGCACATAAGAGAAGCCGGTGCCGCCGGCAATCAAAATCAGCGGGCGGTCTTCATCTTCACGCAGCCAGGCTTCGCCATGCGGGATATCAACCTCAATTTCGCGCTCTTTCAGGATGCGATCCATGACCGCCATCGCGTACAGATTGAGCTCCGAGGCGCCGATATGCAGTTCGATAAATTCCTGTTCCGCCGGCGTGGAGGCCATGGAGAATGGGCGTTTGTCGCGCTCATCCATTACCACCATCAGATACTGGCCAGCGCGGAAAGAGAATGCCGCTTCCGGTACTAATCGAACACGATACACGGTATCGGTAATCGCCTCCACCGAGGTCACTTTACAGCTTAAGGTTGTCATGCGTCCCCTCTGTCGGGTCTATAGAGCAAAACAGCGGCGTTAGCCCCGCTTACTGTTGTTTAAAGATGGCCAGATCATCCCAGATGGCGTCAATGCGCGCCGTGACGGCAGGATCTTTTTTGATTGGGCGACCCCATTCACGCTGGGTTTCGCCAGGCCATTTATTGGTGGCATCCAGCCCCATTTTTGAACCCAGGCCGGAAACCGGCGAGGCAAAATCCAGATAATCAATTGGCGTATTCTCTACCAGTACCGTATCACGAGCCGGGTCCATACGGGTAGTGATCGCCCAAATCACATCGTTCCAGTCGCGGGCGTTGACATCGTCATCGCAGACAATCACGAATTTGGTGTACATAAACTGGCGCAGGAACGACCAGACGCCCATCATCACGCGCTTGGCATGGCCTGCATACTGTTTTTTCATCGTCACCACCGCCAGGCGGTAGGAGCACCCTTCCGGCGGCAGATAGAAATCGACGATTTCCGGAAACTGTTTTTGCAGGATCGGGACGAAGACTTCATTCAGCGCCACGCCCAGCACCGCAGGCTCATCCGGCGGACGGCCGGTATAGGTCGAATGATAAATCGCGTCTTCACGTTGGGTAATATGGGTGACCGTAAACACCGGAAACTGGTCTACTTCATTGTAGTAGCCGGTATGGTCGCCATACGGACCTTCCGGCGCCATCTCCCCGGCCTCGATATAACCTTCCAGCACAATCTCTGCGCTGGCAGGCACTTCAAGATCGTTCGAGACGCATTTCACCACTTCGGTTTTGGTACCGCGCAGCAGCCCGGCAAAGGCATATTCCGACAACGTATCCGGCACCGGGGTCACCGCGCCAAGAATGGTCGCTGGGTCGGCGCCGAGCGCCACAGAAACCGGGAAGCGTTCGCCCGGACGCGCCGCGCTCCACTCCTGGAAATCCAGTGCGCCGCCGCGATGAGACAGCCAGCGCATAATCAGTTTGTTTTTGCCAATCAGCTGCTGGCGATAAATCCCCAGGTTCTGCCGCTCTTTGTGCGGCCCGCGGGTCACCGTCAGCCCCCAGGTGATCAGCGGCGCGGCATCGTCCGGCCAGCAGGTCATAATCGGGATTTTCCTCAGGTCGACGTCATCGCCCTGGATGATTTTTTGCTGGCAGGGGGCGCCGCGCAGACGTTTGGTCGGCATATTCAGCACTTGCTTAAACTGCGGCAGCTTATCAAACAGATCGCGGAAACCTTTGGGCGGCTCAGGCTCTTTCAGAAAGGCTAACAGCTTACCCACCTCGCGCAGCGAACTGACGTCCTCCTGACCCATCCCCAGCGCCACGCGCCGCGGCGTGCCGAACAGGTTGCACAGCACCGGCATGGTATAGCCTTTCGGATTCTCAAACAGCAACGCCGGACCGCCAGCGCGCAGGGTGCGGTCGGCAATTTCGGTGATTTCCAGGTGGGGATCGACCGGCAGAGTGATACGTTTTAGTTCGCCCTGTTGTTCCAGGAGTGTCAGAAAGTCGCGAAGATCGTGATATTTCATGAAAGTGTTATTGACCTCTCTACAGGCGGCTAATTATACGGTGTTCAACGGCGAGATGCTGTAATTTTGTTAAATTAGCGTGAAAGAACGCTGAAATTTGGATTTCAATTATAATGGCTTTCGCGATTACACCAGCCATTTGTTATGCTTGCCGTTATTAGAAGTGGAATGAGTCATTATGCAAGCCTGGTACTTACTGTATTGCAAACGTGGGCAGCTACAACGAGCCCAGGAACATCTGGAACGTCAGTCAGTTAACTGCCTGATGCCGACGATTGCGCTGGAAAAAATCATTCGCGGTAAACGCACCATGGTCAGCGAACCGCTGTTCCCGAACTACCTGTTTATTGAGTTCGATCCAGAGGTGATTCATACCACCACCATCAGCGCCACCCGCGGGGTTAACAACTTCGTGCGCTTTGGCGCCCTACCCGCTATCGTCCCTTCGGCGGTCATCCATCAGCTCTCTATCTATAAACCGGAAGGCATCACCGACCCGGAAACGCCGCATGAGGGCGATAGCGTACTGATCACCGACGGCGCGTTCGAAGGCTTACAGGCTATCTTTACCGAGCCGGACGGTGAAGCACGCTCTATGTTGCTGTTAAACCTGCTGAATAAGCAAGTCCTGCAGAGCGTTAAAAACACCGATTTCCAGAAAATCTAAGCGCCGATAACGTCTACGCCAAACAGCGCTCTGACGTTTGCGTCCGTTTGCGCCTCAAGCCACTGCGCCTCCTCGCCGCGCCAGGCCGCGACGCTGGCCAGGATATGCGGCAAATACGCGGGCTCGTTACGACGCGAGGCGGGTTTCGGCTTGAGGTCGCGCGGCAGCAGATAAGGCGCATCGGTCTCCAGCAGCAGACGTTCCGCCGGGATCGCCGGCAGTAGCTCTCGCAGCTCGAGCCCGCGCCGCTCATCGCACACCCAACCGGTAATGCCGATAAACAGCCCCAGATCCAGACATTCCTGCACCTCGCTGCGGCTGCCGGTAAAGCAGTGCAGCACCGCGCCCGGGATCTTCCCAAGCCAGGGTTTAAGTAGCGTCAGAAACCGGTCGTGGGCGTCGCGGCAGTGTAAAAACACCGGCATCGACAGCTCGGCGGCCAGCGCCAGTTGGGCGCTGAATGCCGCCTCCTGCTCCTGCGGCGTGGAGAAATTACGATTAAAATCCAGACCACATTCCCCTATCGCCACCACCTGCGGCTCGCGGGCAAGGACATAAATCGCCTCGGCGACCGCTGGCGTCCAGCTGCTGCCGTCATGGGGATGAACCCCCGCCGTGGACCAGCAGCCGGCGTAATGGCTCGCCATTCTCTGCGCCTGCTGGCTCTCCGGCAAATTTGTGCCGGTCAGCAGCATGCCGTGGACACCCGCCGACCGGGCGCGCGCCACCACCTCATCATGGTCGCGGGCAAACTGCGAACTGGTCAGATTAACGCCGATATCAAACATGATCGCTCCATATGACAACCGCCCTGACGGGCGGTTGGCGGTATTACTCTTCTCTGTGTTCAGCGGCTTCAGCTTCGGCCGCGGCATCGTCATCGCGCGTCAGGCGCTTCCCGGTGTAGAAGCGGGCGAAGAACACCCCGACTTCAAACAGACAGTACATCGGAATGGCCAGCAGCGTCTGCGAGAACACGTCCGGCGGCGTCAGCAGCATGCCCACCACGAAGGCGCCCACCAGCACATACGGCCGTTTTTTGCGCAGCTCTTCCGGCGTAGTGACGCCCATCCAGCAGAGCAGCACAATGGCGACCGGCACCTCAAAAGAGACCCCGAACGCCATAAACAGCGCCATCACGAAGTCGAGATAGCTGCGGATATCGGTCGAGACCAGCACCCCCTCCGGGGCAGCATGGGTCAGAAAGCCGAACGCCAGCGGAAACACGACAAAATACGCGAAAGCCATGCCGATATAGAACAGCAGCGTGCTGGAGACCAGCAAGGGCACCACCAGCCGGCGCTCGTGCTTATACAGCGCCGGCGCGACGAAGGCCCATACCTGATACAGAATAATCGGCACCGACAGGATCACCGACACCATAAAGGTCAGCTTTATCGGCGTAAAGAAAGGTGAAGCGACATCGGTGGCGATCATCGTCGCGCCTACCGGCATCTTGCTGATAAGCGGGGCCGAGACCAGCTGATAGATATCATTGGCGAAATAGACCAGCGCCAGGAAGATCACCAGGATAGCAATGATGCTGTTGAGCAGACGCTTGCGCAGCTCAATCAGATGCGAAATTAGCGGTTGTGTATCGTCTACGCCCATGTTTACGGTTTATCACTCGATGCGGGGGAAGAATGGGGGGCAGCCGCCGTAGCGGATGTTTTCTCTGCCGGTGAAGCGGGTTGCTCGTCGGCCACGGGCTCCGGCGCATGAACCGGAGCGCTGGCCTGATGTTCGGCCGTCGCCGGCGTGACGTCCTGTCGCTGCGCTTCGCTGCCTTTCACCACCGGATTATGGATGGTATTCGCTTCGTCGCTGGCCTTTTCCGGATCGTGGGCGCTATAGGAGCGCTTCATCGACTCCGCGGCCTCGCGCAGCTCGTCCATAGAGGCTTTCAGCTCCGGCGTCAGGTTATTCAGGCTGGCCTTTTCCACCTTCTTGAGGCTCTCCTGGAACTCCTGCAGTTTTAGCTCCTGAGCCAGCTCATTCTGCACCGTGGTCGCCAGCGACCGTAGCGTACGGATCCAGCCAACCACCGTTTTAACCGCGACGGGAAGCCGCTGTGGCCCCAGAACAATGAGGCCAATTACAAACACCAGCAGTAGTTCACTAAAACCAATATCGAACACGAGTTACACCTGCTCTTTGTCGTGGCGTTTTGTCTCGTCTTTTTTTGCATCATCCTGTTTGTCGGCGATAGTTTTCGCCGTGAAATCTGCGTCTGGCGCCGACTTTTCGGGTTTATCATCATCACTCATGGCTTTTTTAAAGCCTTTGATGGATGCCCCTAAGTCTGACCCCAGTGAGCTCAGCTTCTTCGTCCCGAAAAGCAGAACTACGATGACGACAACAATTAATAACTGCCAAATACTGATACCACCCATACACGTTCCCCTATGACAGATGATGAATTATGTGGACGCATTATACACGCCATCCTGCCAGCCGCCTCGCCGTCAGGCCACCGGCATGATTTTGCGCAAATAAGCCTGCGTCATGAAGTGGCGAACCGATCAGCGGGTTTTTCGCCAGCCAATCAGCCAGGTCACGACACCGCCGGCCATCAGCCAGCCGGGCATCATTCCCCACTCAGGGCGATGGATAAAGAGCAGCGTACCACTGAGCAATAAAACCGCGCCTATACCAAACAGATAACGGGATTGGCCCTGGCGCACATGACGCACATGCATATCCCGCACGATAGTATCGACGCTGGTCTGCAGCTGTTTGCTCTGCTGCAGGCTCTGATACACCAGCTCAGGTATTTCAGGCATTCTTTCGATCCAGAACGGCGCTTTGTCTTTAAACGCGCGCACCAGCGCCGGAATACCGACCTGATCTTTGATCCACGACTCAAGGAAAGGCTTCGCCGTTTTCCACAAGTCTAACTGAGGATAGAGCTGCCGGCCTACCCCTTCTACGTAAAGTAATGTCTTCTGTAGCAAAACAAGCTGCGGCTGGACTTCCATATTGAAGCGCCGCGCGGTGTTGAACAGATTAAGCAGCACGTGGCCGAAGGAGATCTCCGCCAGCGGCTTCTCAAAGATGGGCTCGCAGACCGTGCGGATCGCGAACTCAAACTCTTCGACATTAGTGTCCGGCGGAACCCAACCGGAGTCGACGTGCAGCTCGGCAACCTTACGATAATCGCGGTTGAAAAAGGCGATAAAGTTTTCCGCCAGATAGCGCTTATCTTCTTTGTTCAGCGAGCCGACAATGCCGCAATCGATACCGATATACTGCGGATCTTCCGGGTGCTCGTAGCTGACGAATATGTTGCCAGGGTGCATATCAGCATGGAAAAAACTGTCGCGGAACACCTGGGTGAAGAAGACCTGCACGCCCCGCTCCGCCAGCAGCTGCAGGTTGGTTCCCTGAGCCTCCAGCGCCTCGACGTCGGACACCGGAATGCCGTAGATGCGCTCCATCACCATCATGCTTTCGCTGCAGTAGTCGGGGTACACTTCCGGCACATACAGCATCGGGCTGTCTTCGAAATTACGCCGCAGCTGAATGGCGTTGGCGGATTCCCGCAGCAGGTTCAGCTCGTCCAGCAGCGTTTTTTCATACTCACGAACCACCTCCTGCGGGCGCAGACGGCGGCCGTCAGGCAGCAGACGCGGCACCCAGCGCGCCAGGCGGTAGATGAGCTTCATGTCCGCTTTAATGATCGGCAAAATATCCGGACGGATAACCTTGATCACCACCTCTTTGCCGTTCTCTTTCAGACGCGCGGTATGCACCTGGGCGATAGACGCCGAGGCTAACGGCTCAACGGAGAAATCATCAAACCAGGCCTCCACCGGCAGGCCACCCATCGCTTTCTCTATCTGCTGCTGCGCGAGCTTCCCGTCAAAGGGCGCCACGCGGTCCTGCAACAGCGCCAGCTGATCGGCAATATGCGGCGGAAAGAGATCCCGCCGCGTGGACAGCATCTGGCCGAATTTAATCCACACCGGCCCCAGCTCCTGAAGCGCCAGCCGCAGACGGGCGCCAAGGGGTTGATCCTGATGGCGGTTTGGCATCCAGAACAGCATCCGCCGCCAGATACGCAGCGGCAGCGTGATCCGCATTTTGGGGATGAGCTCATCGAGCCCGTAGCTCAAAAAGGTGTGGACGATGAAATACAGGCGCCGTAATTCTCCTGGCGTCATTTGCCCTCCAGCGTTTCCAGCCGTTTTTCCAGTGCGGCCAGCGCGCGTTCAATAGCCGTCGTCTCTTCAGCAAACCAGGCCAGCTCCAGCGGCCCCGGCGCCAGGCGCCACTCTTCAGTGATCGCTTCCGCGACATAGCGCTGCTGGCGCTGCGCCCCTTTCAGTAAAAACTGAGCGCCGCCGCGGAGGACTTTACCGACGCCTTCGGCCACGATGTCGCCGGTGTAAGGCGCCAGCAGTTCAGCGGGATCGAACTCCGCCAGATCGCACAGGGTGACCATGTTCTGCACCACCTGCAGATCGCCCTGCACTTCCAGCTCGCCGCTGCGGATAAGCGCCGTGAGCTGCTGACGGTTGCGCAGTTTTGGCAGTACGCTGAGCCGGGTAATCACGGTGCAGTCGGCCTCTCCCTCCCAGGCGCTCAGGACATCAACCTGGCGTTCGCTGAACACCAGCACCACGGGCGTGGAGAAGTCCTGCAGCTGTACCCGCAATACCTTGCCCAGCAGGCGCTGGCGGGCGGGTTTTAGCGCTTTGTCGCGCCAGAGGAAAGTATTCAGCGCCGTTTCAATGCCAGCGGTCACCAGGGGTGTGAAAGGCATAGCGTCCCTCCTGTCAGAACTTGTAACCGCGATGCAAAGCAACGATACCTGCCGTCAGGTTGTAGTAGTCCACGCTTTCGAAGCCTGCATCCTGCATCATCCCTTTCAGGGATTCCTGGTCCGGATGCATACGGATCGACTCCGCCAGGTAGCGATAGCTGTCGCCGTCTTTTGCCACCAGCTCGCCCACCTTCGGCAGGATATGGAAGGAGTAAGCGTCGTAGGCTTTGCTCAGCGGTTCAATAATGGGTTTAGAAAACTCCAACACCAGCAGACGTCCGCCCGGCTTCAGCACGCGGTACATCGAACGCAGCGCTTTCTCTTTGTCGGTCACGTTACGCAGACCGAAAGAGATGGTGATGCAGTCAAAGGTATTATCAGCAAACGGCAGGGCTTCCGCGTTGGCCTGAACATACTCAACATTACCCACGATGCCGATATTGCGCAGCTTTTCGCGGCCCATTTTGAGCATTGAATCATTGATATCAGCAAGCATAACGCGGCCGGTTTCCCCTACCAGACGGGAAAACTTAGCCGTCAAATCACCGGTACCCCCCGCCAGATCCAGCACGGTCTGCCCGCGACGTACACCGCTGCAGTCGATGGTGAAACGCTTCCACAAACGATGGATACCAAACGACATTAAGTCATTCATCACATCATACTTTGCGGCGACAGAATGGAATACATGCGCCACCATGTCCGCTTTCTGCTCTTTAGCGACCGTCTGAAAGCCAAAGTGCGTCGTTTCTTGTGAATCCTCAACCATCTTTATGCCTGCTTGCTTTTCAAGAAAATGTTCACTGAGTGTATCAGACTCAGCGCATTTCCCATACGTTTCAGCGTGGCGGAGCCGCCTCCCGGCTGCGCACCGCCTCGGCAGAGTCGGGCGAAAATGCGTCATTTTCCGGCAGGTTATCCTCCTCTTCGAGACGATATTGATCGTCCTGAGCAGTGGCTTGTTCGACTAAATCAGGATTAATCCCGCGCTTGACCTCCACGCCCAACCCGCGAAAAGCCTCCGCCTGAGCCAGCAGATTACCGCGCCCGGAAGCGAGCTTTTTCATCGCCTGGCGATAGTTCTCTTGCGCTTTATCCAGACTCTGGCCGATAGCGGACATATCGTCCACAAACAGGCGCATTTTGTCGTAAAGGCGCCCCGCCCGCTCGGCGATCTTCTGCGCGTTGCGGCTCTGGTGCTCATAACGCCACAGATTGGCGATGGTGCGCAGGGCCACCAGCAGCGTCGTCGGGCTGACCAGCATAATATTATTTTGCAGCGCCTCGCTGATGAGCTCGGGCTGACGATCAATGGCCAGCAGAAATGCCGGCTCGACGGGAATAAACATCAGCACATAGTCGAGGGAGCGCAGGCCCGGCAGTTGCTGATAATCCTTGCGTCCCAGCAGGCGAATATGATTACGCACCGAGGCAAGGTGCTCCTGCAGCGCGACTTCGCGGGTGTAGTCGTCCTCGGCGTTGAAATAGCGCTCATAGGCGACAAGGGTCATTTTGGCGTCGATAACCACGTCTTTACCCTGCGGCAGGCGCACGATGACGTCCGGCTGCATCCGCGAGCGGTTGTCGGTCTCGATGCTGACCTGGGTCTGGTACTCATAGCCTTCCCGCAGGCCGGAGGCTTCCAGCACGCGGGTGAGAACCACTTCCCCCCAGTTGCCCTGAGTTTTGTTATCGCCCTTCAGCGCTTTGGTCAGGTTCAGCGCCTCCTGCGCCATCTGCGCGTTCAGCTGCTGCAGGTTGCGGATCTCATGCGCCAGGGTGTGCCTTTCCCGCGCCTCCTGGCCGAAGCTCTCCTGCACCTGGCGGCGGAACCCGTCCAGCTGTTCGCGCAGCGGTGTCAGCAGGCCATGCAGGCTCTGGCGATTTTGCTCATCGACGCGTCGGTTGCTGTGTTCGAAAATGCGGTTGGCGAGGTTTTCAAACTGCTCGCTCAGGCGCTGTTCGCTGTTCACCATCTGGCGGATCTTATCTTCCGCATGCAGCTGGGTGGATTCGAGCCGGGTGGTAACCTCCCGCAGATCGGCCTCCAGCGAGGTATTGATATCCCGCAGGCTGCGCAGCTCGTTGTTCAGCAGCTCGCACTCTTCACGCCAGTGGGCTTCCTGTACCAGCTGCTGACGGGCGGCGCTCAGCTCAATATCCAGCTCTCGCCGCTCCTCGATAAGATCGGCCCGAATTTGATCGGCGCGCGCTTTGGTCGCCAGCCAGCCGACGATTAATCCAGCAGCCAGTGCGATAACCGCGCTGATAATAATGGAGAGATCCACGACGCCCCCTGCGATAACCTGATGACACAAAATAGAATTGTGCTGTACAAACGTCCAGTTTAAAAGGAATTTCCTGCGAGAGGCGACGCAAAAAAGAGGCCGGAGGATCCGGCCTGACAGGGAAAGCGTTGAATTACAGCAGACGGCGCGCCGCTTCCACGACGATTTTCACCGCATGGCTTTCGGTTTGCTTCATGGTTTCGGCGTTAGGGATCTCTTGCTGGGTACGGTTAACGATAACCCCGGCCACCATCCCGGCGCGCAGACCCTGGCTGGCGCACATGGTCAGCAGCGTAGCGGATTCCATTTCATAGTTCATCACGCCCATCGCCTGCCACTCTTCCATGGAGCCTTTGAAGCGGCTCACTACGCGGCCGGAGAAGGTGTCGTAACGCTCCTGTCCCGGGTAGAAGGTATCCGAGGAAGCAGTCACGCCGATATGGGTGGTGGCGCCAATGGATTTCGCTGCTTCCACCAGCGCGGTGGTGCAGGCGAAATCTGAGACGGCCGGGAATTCCATCGGCGCGAAGTGCAGGCTGGCGCCGTCCAGACGAACGGAAGCGGTAGTCACCAGCACATCGCCAACGTTGATGTGCGGCTGAATGGCGCCGGTGGTGCCAATGCGCAGGAAGGTACGCACGCCAAGCTGCGCCAGCTCTTCCACAGCGATAGACGTAGACGGGCCGCCGATGCCGGTGGAGCAGACGATCACCGGTTTGCCGTCCAGTTCCGCGCGCCAGGAGGTAAATTCGCGGTGAGATGCCAGCTTAACCGGCTTATCCATCAGCGCGGCGATCTTTTCCACACGCTCCGGATCGCCAGGGACGATAGCCAGCGTAGCCCCTTGTAAATCGTTCTTGGTGAGGCCGAGATGAAAAACATCAGACTTGGACATAAAAAACTCCTCTGTGGGTCGAATTATCAGCAGAAGCAAAACGGTACTGTACAGAAGCCCTTGGCAACATTTTGTGATGTTAGTCACCAAGAACAATAATGATTGCAGTTGTTTTTCAGTAAATAGTGATAAACATCACATTAACAAGTTATATCCATCGTCACTGAACAAAAGATAGCCGCTTTCAGGCACTGTGCTTTATTACCGCCCGAACTAAAGGTAAAGGGTCTATAGTTACTGATGCGCTAATAAATAAGGGTACGGAGAATACCATGACCACCACCAAGCAACCTGGATTCGCACCTGCAGCCTCGCCGCATGCCGCAACCGCTGTTCATACGCCGGAAGAGCATATTGTCGCCGGAGAGACCTCTATTCCCTCTCAGGGGGAAAACATGCCGGCTTACCATGCCCGCCCGAAAAACGCTGATGGCCCATTGCCGATCGTCATCGTGGTGCAGGAAATCTTCGGCGTGCATGAGCATATTCGCGATCTTTGTCGTCGCCTGGCGCAGGAAGGCTATCTGGCTATCGCGCCTGAATTGTACTTCCGTCAGGGCGATCCGAATGAGTATCACGATATCCCGACCCTGTTTAAAGAGCTGGTTACGAAGGTGCCGGACGCGCAGGTGCTGGCGGATCTCGACCACGTCGCCAGCTGGGCGGCGCGCCATGGCGGCGATGCCCATCGTCTGCTGATCACCGGCTTCTGCTGGGGCGGACGTATCACCTGGCTATATGCTGCCCATAACCCGCAGTTGAAGGCGGCGGTAGCCTGGTACGGCAAACTGGTAGGAGAAAAATCGCTGAATTCGCCAAAACACCCGGTGGATATCGCCGTCGATCTCAACGCCCCGGTACTCGGCCTGTACGGCGCTAAAGACGCCAGCATTCCACAGGACACCGTCGAAACCATGCGCCAGGCGCTGCGGGCGGCCAACGCCACGGCGGAAATCGTGGTCTATCCTGAAGCCGATCACGCCTTTAACGCCGACTATCGCGCCAGCTATCACGAAGAGTCAGCCAAAGACGGCTGGCAGCGGATGCTCGACTGGTTTGCTCAATATGGCGGTAAAAAAGGGTAATCGTCCGAAGCAGGAAAAAAAGGAGGCAAATGCCTCCTTTTTGATTTTTCGGGTGACGATCAGGCAGATTGACGCAGGTTACGCGCCGCTTGCACCATATTCGCCAGCGCGGCGCGAGTCTCCGGCCAGCCCCGGGTTTTCAGGCCGCAGTCCGGGTTGACCCACAGCCGCTCCGCCGGGATACGCTGCGCGGCTTTTTCCAGCAGCGCTTCGATCCACTCCACGCTCGGTACGTTTGGCGAGTGAATATCATATACCCCCGGCCCGATTTCATTGGGATACTCGAACACTTCGAACGACTCCAGCAGTTCCATGTCGGAACGCGAGGTTTCAATGGTGATCACGTCGGCGTCCAGCGCGGCGATGGAGTCCATGATGTCGTTGAACTCGCAATAGCACATGTGGGTATGGATCTGAGTGTCGTCTTTGGCCACCGCGGCGTTAAGGCGGAAGGCTTCCACACCCCACTGCAGATAGGCATCCCAGTCGCTGCGCTTCAGCGGTAACCCTTCGCGCAAGGCAGGCTCATCAATCTGGATGATGCCGATACCGGCCGCTTCCAGATCCGCCACTTCATCACGCAGGGCCAGCGCAATCTGTTTCGCGATGGTTTCACGGCTGACGTCTTCCCGCGGGAAGGACCAGCACAGAATCGTCACCGGTCCAGTGAGCATCCCTTTCACCGGCTTGTCGGTCAGCGACTGCGCGTACTTCGCCCATTCGACGGTGATCGCCTGTGGACGGCTGACGTCGCCGATCACCACCGGCGGCTTCACGCAGCGGGAGCCATAACTCTGCACCCAGCCGTTTTGCGTGAAGATGAAACCGTCCAGATGCTCACCGAAGTATTCCACCATATCGTTCCGCTCGGCTTCCCCGTGCACCAGTACGTCTAATCCTAACCGCTCCTGCTCGACGATCGCCTGCTTAATATGTTCCGCAATGCCGGTACGATAATGACTGGCGTCCAGATTGCCCTTTTTGAAGTCCAGGCGCAGGCCGCGGATCTCGGTCGTCTGCGGGAATGACCCGATAGTGGTGGTCGGCCACGCCGGCAGGTTAAAGCGTTGACGCTGCGCCTGAGCGCGAACCTCATAGGGGCTGGCGCGCTGGCTGTCCTGAGCGGTGATCGCCGCCAGCCGTTTTTCCACCGCCGGGTTATGTACGCGCGTCGAATGGCGACGGGCATGGACTGGCGCGCTCCACTCGGTAATCGCCGCGGTATCGCCGCTGTTCAGCGCATCGCGCAGCAGCGCCAGCTCACCGCATTTTTGCAGCGCGAAGGCAAACCAGCTCTTCACTTCCGCATCAAGGCGCGTCTCCACGCTCAGGTCGATCGGGCTGTGCAACAGAGAGCAGGATGTCGCGACCCACAGTTCGCGCTTACCGACGAGGTTTTTAATTTGCGCATATTTTTCGGCGAGATCGGCGCGCCAGACGTTACGCCCGTTGATCAGGCCGGCGGACAGCAGCCAGTCGGCAGGAAGACATTTATGCAGTTCGGCGACATCATCTTTACCGTGGACCAGATCGACGTGCAGCCCCTGGACCGGCAGCGCAGCAATGGTCTCGAGATTGTCGCTAACGCCTTCAAAATAGGTAGTCAGCAGCAGTTTGACCTGGCCCTGCAGGGCGTCATAAGCCGGTTTAAAGGCCTCCAGCCACGCTGGCGGCAGCTCCAGCACCAGCGCCGGTTCATCAATCTGCACCCACTCAATGCCGCGCTTCGCCAGTTCGGCCAGCACCTGCTGATAAACCGGCAGGATGTCATTCAGCAGGCTCAGACGGTCAAACGGTTCGCCTTTCACTTTGCCCAGCCACAGATAGGTCACCGGCCCCAGCAGCACGGGCTTGATCTTGTGGCCCAGCGCCAGCGCTTCGTCCACTTCATCCAGCAGTTGGGTCCAGGTCAGTTTGAACTGCTGGCCCTTCACGAACTCTGGCACCATGTAGTGATAGTTGGTGTTGAACCACTTGGTCATTTCCGCAGCGGCCGCTGGCTCGCCGGTGGGAGCGCGGCCGCGGCCAATGCGGAACAGGGTATCGATATTGACAGAGCCGTCTTTGTTCTGATGACGAGCCGGCACGTTGCCAAGCAGCAGGCTGGTGGTCAGAACATGGTCGTACCAGGCGAAATCGCCCACCGGCAGCAGGTCAATACCGGCCTGCTTCTGCTGCTCCCAGTGACGGGCGCGCAGTTCCCGGCCTACCGCCAGCAGCTCCTCGCGAGTGGCATTGCCCGCCCAGTAGCTCTCTTGCGCTTTTTTCAGCTCGCGGCGCAGGCCAACGCGAGGGAAACCGAGGGTGTGGTTAATAATTGTCATTTTTTGAGCCTCATAATTGCAATCCGAAAGATTTCGGATTTAGGGAAGGCGGCAAACTTGCTCATCCCCAGGAGCTTACTGAAGTCAGTGACTGGGGTGAGGAAGTGCAGCCAACGCACCATAAATTCGAAAGATAAAGGATTTAGCCGTCCAGATGTTTACACATCCATAATTGGCGGTTACTGTATATTCCTCAAGCGCAAAATGCTCATGGCGAAGTGAAGGACTTTCATGATCGAAATTAAACATCTGAAAACGCTGCAAGCGTTGCGGAACAGCGGTTCACTGGCGGGCGCAGCGGCTGCCCTGCATCAGACCCAGTCCGCCTTGTCTCACCAGTTCAGCGATCTGGAACAGCGCCTCGGCTTTCGTCTCTTTGTGCGTAAGAGCCAGCCGCTGCGTTTTACTCCTCAAGGGGAGATCCTCTTACAGCTGGCCAACCAGGTGCTGCCGCAGATCGCTCGCGCCCTGCAGGACTGTAACGAACCACAACAGACCCGGCTGCGGCTGGCTATCGAATGCCACAGCTGTATTCAGTGGCTCACGCCGGCGCTGGAGAATTTCCGCGCCCGCTGGCCGCACGTGGAAGTCGACTTCCATTCCGGCGTCACCTTCGACCCGCAGCCTGCGCTGCAGCAGGGCGAACTGGATCTGGTCATGACCTCAGATATCCTGCCGCGCAGCGGTCTGCACTACTCGCCAATGTTTGATTATGAGGTGCGCCTGGTGCTGGCGCCTGAGCACCCGTTAGCCATGAAGACGCTGATTACGCCGGAGGATCTGGCCACGGAAACGCTGCTGATTTATCCCGTGCAGCGCGGACGCCTCGACATCTGGCGTCATTTCCTGCAGCCGGCCGGCATCAGTCCCCAGCTGAAAAGCGTCGATAACACGCTGTTGCTGATCCAGATGGTGGCAGCCCGGATGGGTATCGCCGCGCTGCCGCACTGGGTGGTGGAAAGTTTTGAACGCCAGGGTCTGGTGGTGACCAAAACCCTGGGCGAGGGATTATGGAGCCGGCTGTACGCGGCCGTTCGCGATGGCGAACAGCGTCAACCGGTCACCGAAGCGTTTATTCGCTCCGCGCGGAACCACGCGTGCGATCATCTGCCGTTTGTCCGGAGTGCGGAGCGACCCAGCGTCGATGGACCCACAGCGAGGCCAGGATCACCAACGCTCCGCTAATAAAGCTCGGCCAGTGCGGCTGCTCCTGCCAGATGGCAAGGTTAACCAACAGCCCGGCGGGGACATGGACGTTATTCATGATCCCCAGCGTGCCGGCATCCACCTGAGTGGCGCCATAGTTCCACATAAAGTAGCCCAGCCCGGAAGCCACGACGCCAAGCCACACCAGCACGCTCCACTGCAGACTGGTGGTCGGCAGCTTCTGTGGGTTGCCCAGCATAAACCATGCCGCCACCGCCACGATAAAGGCCCCGACATAGAACCAGGCAAAGGCATTGTGCTGCGGCATCGGTCGCACCTCCATCAGGCGCTTGTAACCCACCATCCCGATGGCGAAGCAGAGGTTTGACAACTGCACCAGTAACAGCCCGGTCCAGAAATGATCGCTGACTTTGTCGTAACGGATAATCGCCGCCCCCAGCACCGCCAGCGCGGCGCTCAGCAGATAGCCCCAGCGTAGTTTACGTCCGCTGAGCAAATCGTAGATCAGCGTGATATACAACGGGGTAAACACGGTAAACAGCAGGAATTCCGAGACCGTCAGATAGAGATAGGCGCGAAAGGCCAGCAGGTACATGATGCCAAGCTGCATCGCGCCCACCAGCATATAGAGTACGATCGTGCGCGGAGACTGGCCGCGCGTCCGCAGGAAAGGCAGGAACACCAGCGCCGCCAGGCCCACGCGCATCAGCACCGAAAAATAGCTGTCGACGCTACCGGCCAGGTACTCGCCAATCAGGCTGAAAGAAAAGGCCCACAGGATAGTGGTGATAATTAACAGCGCCACAATGGTCGTCTCGTTGGATAAAGAACAGGCATTGTAGCGAAGAGCCAGGTTGACGACTGGACAGTTATTCGCCAGTCGTCAGTCTTTTTCAGTCGAGGTACAGCTTACGCAGATAGTGCGGGACCGCATCGTCGGCGTTGCTGCCGATCACTTCCAGCTCCGGATGCAGATCCTTCAGCCGCTGGTGGGCGTTGGCCATAATGCAGCCTTTACCGGCCATCGACAGCATCTCGGCGTCGTTCATGCCGTCGCCGAAAGCGATGCAATCGGACAGACTGTAGCCGAGCATTTTCGCCACCGCCTCCAGCGCATGCCCCTTCGATACCCCGCCCGCCATCACCTCCAGGCAGGTTAAGGTGGAGAAGCTGACGTTCACGCGATCGCCCCAGCGGGCGTTCATCGCCTGCTCAAGCGGCAGTAGATGTTCGTGATCCTCACAGGTAAAGAACACCTTGCTGATCCCCTGCGGATCCAGTTCGCCCGGCTCATACAGCTTGTAGTTAAACACCGCCTCTTTGAAAAAGCGCATCTCTTCCGGGCGATGGCGGTTCATATACCACTCATCTTCCCGATAGACGTTAGTGACGATTTTCGGGTCGTTGCGCACGATTTCAAACAGGTCGGCGGCAATATCGCGGTCGAGGTTATGGGCGAAAATTTGCTGGCCATCGCTATCGTGAACGCGGGCGCCGTTAGAGGTGATCATGTACGACCGGATGCCGAGATTATCGCGGATCTGCCCGACGTCGATGTAGTGTCGGCCGGTGGCGAAGACGAAATTGATCCCACGGGCGGTAAGCAGCTTCAGCGTCTCTTTGGCATACGGGGTCAGGAAATGATCGGGGGAAAGCAGCGTGCCGTCTAAATCAGACGCAACAACCTGGTACATAAAAAAGTTAACCTCTAAGCAGGGCGACGAGCGTTATCGTCGGATTAAGTATGTCGATTGAAAAACTCGACGATGGCATTGAGCGCGACTGAGCGCATAGCGTCCTTTTCAAAAAGGATCTCATGGTATGCCCCTTCAATGACGAGCGGCTTTCCGCCCTCACAGGGATGGCCGGCGGCGGCCCGTAATTCACAATAGCGGTCGTGCATCAGATTATCGACCACCCGCTCCTCTTCCGCCTGCAGCAGCAGCGTCGGGGCCGTATCTTTCTCCACATTCGCCAGCACTTCATCACCGGCCAGCATGCCTTCGCGCACCCAGTGCCAGGTCGGGCCGCCGACCTGCAGTCGCGGCTCGTCGGCATAGAAGCGCAGGTTACGACGATAGCGTTGTCGACTGTGCGTCAGCACGTTAACGGCAAAAGGCAGCGCCCGCCAGCGTCCGGTGCCGATGGCATACTCTTCGCGAATGCGCTGATGGCCCTCAGCCCAGTCGAGAATATGCCGCACCATCCAGTCCGGCAGCCGAATGATAATCCCGAACATCGGCGCGCAGAGCGCAATGGCATCGCAATGCGCCTGGTAGCGTTGCAGAAAAAGCGTGGCAATCGCCCCGCCCATAGAGTGAGCGAGGATAAACCGTTTTCGCCAGTGGCCCGGGACCACCTGCTGCTGCCAGAGCGCAGCCAGGTCATCAACATAATCGCTGAAGTTAACCACGTGCCCGCGGTGGGTATCAGAGAGCAGACGACCCGAGCGTCCCTGGCCGCGATGATCAATGATCATTACGTCAAAGCCGCTGTGAAAGAGATCGTAGGCCACTTCAGCATACTTCACGTAGCTTTCAATGCGCCCGGGGCAAATCAGCACCAGCCGATCGTTATTTTGCGCGCAAAAGCGAACAAAGCGTACCGGTACATCATCGACGCCTTTAAATTCAGCCTCTTCGCGCTGTCGCCAGAAATCCGTCAGCGGCCCCATGCTAAAGGCCGCAAACGCGTTTTCTCGTGTTTCCCAGTCCTTTTTCTGCCCAAACATCGGGTTTACACCCCTGTTAACCGCTGAAAATCGTTTTTTTGCCGTGTATCACACAATGCTGACACAATAGCGTATTGTGGCATAAAAACAGACAATCAGGGAGTTTCTCATGACCATTGAGTGGTGGTTCGCCTACCTGCTGACATCAATCATTCTCAGCCTGTCCCCGGGTTCCGGAGCGATTAATACCATGACTACCTCCATTAACCACGGTTACCGCGGCGCGGCGGCGTCGATTGCCGGTTTGCAGACCGGGCTGGCCATTCATATCGTGCTGGTCGGCGTCGGCCTCGGCACTCTCTTCTCTCGCTCGGTGCTGGCCTTTGAGGTGCTGAAATGGGCCGGCGCAGCCTACCTGATCTGGCTTGGTATCCAGCAATGGCGCGCGGCAGGGGCCATCGACCTGAATACGCTGGCGAAGGCGCAGACCCGCGGCAAACTGTTCCAGCGGGCGGTGTTCGTGAATCTCACCAATCCTAAAAGCATCGTTTTTCTGGCCGCCCTGTTTCCACAGTTTATCCTGCCCCACCAGCCCCAGGTGATGCAGTATCTCGTTCTGGGCGTCACCACCATCGTCGTCGATATCATTGTGATGATTGGCTATGCAACCCTCGCACAGCGCATTTCAGCATGGATTAAGGGGCCAAAGCAGATGAAGGCGCTGAACAAAGTCTTTGGTTCACTGTTTATGCTGGTTGGGGCGCTGCTTGCCTCCGCCCGTCACGCCTGAATGATGGAATCTCGCTCGCAAAGAGAGGTTCGCCTGGCTGGCGAAGCCATCTCTCTGCGCGAGCCGGCGCGCAAAGCGGGAAATTAATCTTTTTGCCCGCTGTCGACGCTGAGCCCGCCGTGCCAGGATGCCGTCAGAGACGTGATTCACGGATGAACGGCGATGGCAGAAACGGCGACCCCACATGATGCGGTATTTAAAACTTTTCTGTCGCGGGCAGAGACAGCGCGCGATTTTATCGAGATCCACCTGCCACCGTCGTTAACAGCGATCTGCAAACTGGATACCCTGCGTCTGGAATCCGGCAGCTTTCTTGAAGACGATCTCAGGCCCTACTACAGCGATATTCTCTATTCGCTGGAAACCACCCGCGGTAAAGGGTATGTCCATGTTCTGATCGAGCACCAGAGCGCCCCCGATAAACTGATGGCCTTTCGCTTAATGCGCTATGCCGTCGCCGCCATGCAGCGCCATCTGGAGAGCGGCCATAAAACGCTGCCTCTGGTTATTCCGGTCCTCTTCTATCAGGGACGACGCAGCCCCTATCCCTGGTCTATGAGCTGGCTGGATAATTTCGCCGATCCCGAGACCGCCCGCCAGCTCTATAGCGGGGCGTTTCCGCTGGTCGATATCACGGTGATCCCCGACGACGACATTATGCAGCACCGCAGCATGGCGGCCCTGACGCTGGTGCAAAAACACATCCGCCAGCGCGATATGGCGCAATTGCTGGATAAGTTGACCCAACTCTTAATGCTGGAGCAGATGAGCGGACAACAAATCACCGTATTGGTAAACTATATGGCTCAGGCAGGGGATGCCGAGGATACTCGGGCACTCTTATACGGGCTGGCACAGCGCGTGCCGCAGCATGGAGGATTACTGATGACGCTGGCGGAAACATGGCTCGCAGAAGGTATGGAAAAAGGCATCAGGAAAGGCGTACAGCAAGGCATAAAGGAAGGTATAAAGGAAGGCAAACATCAGGCCTTGCTGCAGGTTGCCGAAGCGATGCGCAAACGCGGGATTGATGACGAAGCGATTATGGAAATGACCGGTCTGTCTGAAGACGAGCTGCAGCGGCTTCGCTATTGACACTTTCTCCACCCGGATATAGCCGGGTGGAGCATCGCGCCAGGTTAACGCGAGATAATCAGGTGGATGCCGAAGCCCGCAAACAGCGTGCCGGCGATACCGTCGATCCACTTCGCCATCCGCTGATAGCCGCGGCGCATCCCCGGCAGGGCGAACAGGCTGGCAACCACCAAAAACCAGGCCAGCGTCTCCATGATAATCAGCAGAAAAATGCCCCAGCGCGCGCCGGCGCCAACGCTGTCACCGACGAACAGCGAAAACACCGAGCCGAAGTAGATAATCGCTTTCGGGTTCGCCAGATTGGTCAGCAATCCCTTCAGGAAGCTGCGTCCGCTGCGGGCCAGTTCAACCTGCGGTTCTGCCGGGGACACCGCCTCTTTTTTCAACGCGCCGCGCAACATCTGATAGCCCATCCAGCACAGGTACAAGCCACCGCCGATCATAATGATGTTGTGCAGCCATGCCATTCTGGCGAGGATCAGGTTCAGGCCGAGCAGCGCAACCCCCGCCCAGATCATCACGCCGCAGGTGATCCCCAGTACGCCCATCATCGCCTCTCTGCGCGAGCGGCTGATGGCCGTTTGTGAGACAAAGAAAAAATCCGGCCCCGGGCTCATTAGCGCAATGATATGCACCAGCGCCACGGTGAGGAAAAGCATCAGCATAGTTAACTCGCAGGAAAATAATGAAGAGGATAACTATTCTGGCACTTTTATAGCCAGCTGACTACTCATCGTCGCCATCGACATGCGACCGGATCAGCGCCATAAACGGCTTGCCGAAACGCTCGAGTTTACGTGTCCCTACGCCGTTGACGCTGAGCATTTCGCCAGCGGTTAGCGGCGACTGCTCCGCCATCTCAATCAGCGTCGCGTCGTTGAAGACCACGTACGGGGGAATGTTTTCTTCATCGGCAATCGCTTTACGTAACTTGCGCAGCTTGGCAAACAGCTTACGATCGTAATTACCGCCGAAGGATTTCTGCATCGCCTTCGGCTTCAGCGCCACGATACGCGGTACGGCAAGCTGCAGCGGAACGTCGCCGCGCAGCACCGGGCGTGCGGCTTCGGTCAGCTGCAGCGCGGAGTGCTGGGCGATATTCTGCGTCACCAGCCCAAGGTGAATCAGTTGGCGGATCACGCTCACCCAGTGCTCGTGACTCTGTTCCCGGCCGATGCCGTATACCGGGAGCTTATCGTGGCCCATCTCGCGGATGCGCTGATTGTTGGCGCCACGCAGGACTTCCACCACGTAACCCATCCCGAAGCGCTGGTTAACCCGATAAATAGTGGAGAGCGCCTTGCGGGCGTCCATTAAGCCATCATACTGCTTCGGCGGATCAAGACAGATATCGCAGTTACCGCACGGCTCCTGGCGTCCTTCGCCAAAGTAGTTCAGCAGCACCAGACGACGACAGGTCTGGGCTTCAGCAAACGCCCCCATCGCGTTCAGCTTATGCCGTTCGATATCCTGCAGCGGTCCGGCGGGCTTCTCTTCCAGACAGCGGCGCAGCCACGCCATGTCCGCCGGATCGTAAAACAGCATCGCTTCCGCCGGCAGGCCGTCACGCCCGGCGCGGCCGGTCTCCTGATAGTAGGATTCAATATTGCGCGGGATATCAAAATGCACCACAAAGCGGACGTTCGGCTTGTTGATGCCCATCCCAAAGGCCACTGTCGCCACCACAATCTGCAGATCGTCGCGCTGGAATTTCTCCTGCACGTCGGCGCGCACGTCGTTTTCCAGGCCGGCATGGTAAGCCGCCGCGCTGATGCCGCGGCTCTGCAGACGCGCGGCGGTATCTTCCACTTTCGAACGGCTGTTGCAGTAGATAATGCCCGATTTGCCTCGCTGATCCTGGACGTAGCGCATCAGCTGGTCGAGCGGCTTGAATTTCTCCATCAGCATATAGCGGATGTTCGGCCGGTCGAAGCTGCTGACCTGAATCAGCGGATCGTTAAGTCCCAGCAGACGGACGATATCGCGGCGGGTGGTGTCATCGGCGGTGGCGGTCAACGCCATAAACGGGATCTGCGGCATCCGCTGACGCAGCTGGCCCAGCGCGGCATATTCCGGGCGGAAGTCATGGCCCCACTGAGAGATGCAGTGCGCTTCGTCCACCGCCAGCATCGCCAGATTCCAGTTCGCCAGATGCTCAAGGAAGTTGTCGAGCATCAACCGTTCCGGGGCGATATACAGCAGACGAACCTGCCCGCTGCGGCAGCCGGCCATCACGTCCTGCTGCTGTTCGCGGCTCTGCGTCGAGTTCAGACAGGCCGCCGCCACGCCGTTGGCCAGCAGCTGATCGACCTGATCTTTCATCAGCGAGATCAGCGGCGAGACCACGACCGTCAGGCCGCCCATGACCAGCGCCGGTACCTGATAACACAGCGACTTGCCGCCACCGGTCGGCATAACCACCAGGCAGTCACGGCCCTCGAGCGCCGTCTCGATAATCGTCTCCTGGCCAGGACGGAACTGCTGGTAGCCGAAGGTCTCTTGTAAAACCTGCCTAGCCAGCGATTCCTGATTTAATACTTCCGCCTGTGCCACGTTGACCCCATTTGCCTGAAAAGAAAACAGGCGCTATTTTCAGCGCCTGCGAGCCAGAGTGCAACGATTAAAACAGATCGTTAAGCATTAGCCCGACGCCGACGCGCGTTTGATTAAAGTTGTAGTCGATAAGCGATTCGCCGTAGCCGCTGTAGATCTGGGTGTAAGCGCGAACATGTTTGGTGATGGGATAGCTCACCCCAAGTTCCGCCCCGCCGTAGCCAGTATTCCAGTTGTATTGCCCCTGCGCGCTAAGGATCGCCTCGCCCAGCTGGTAGCCCACCTTCAGGCGGTAATAACCCATATATTTGGTGATGTCCGGGTTATCATCGGTGCTGCCCACCACATACCAGGGTTTCACTTCCACCAGCCAGTTGCCATTTTGCGCCATCAGGCGGGCATAAAGCCGGTTCCAGCTGCGCGAGGTGGGATCGGAACGGCCATTCGAGTCGTGGTTATATCCCATTTCGATATCGCGCAACGTCCAGCCGGCAAACTGATAGTCGGTCGCAAAACCAAGAAACAGCTGGGGTTCGTAGTTGGTTTCGCGAAACGGCGCCGACTCTTTGCTGTTGGAGAGCTGCCACCAGGATTTCTGGGTATAGGACGCGCCGAGCAGCGAATTATCCCCCAGGATGCCGCGCCACAGCGGGAAGGCGAGGCTCAGCTGAAACTTCACTTCATCTTTACGGGCATTTTCGGCCCAGTCATAGCTGCGAATCGCCTCTTTATTGAGATCGCTGGTCCACGTGTAGAGCAGATAGTTGCTTTCATAAGGGTAGAGCAGAAAAGGATTATCATGATCCTGTAGCAGGTTGGCGATAATACTGCCGCGCACTGCTGGTTTGTCGTGTACCGACGCATCCTGCGCCATAACACCAGCCGGTAGCGCGCACAGCGCCGCCAGGCAGGCCAAAGAGATACGCATGCTGGTCTCCTGATAAATAGTTTTTATTTTTGTTTAACCTGAAGACATTCTACCTGTTTATTAATCCCCTGCCCCCTAATCCACTCCGAAAGTGGAAATCAATATTTTAGAAGCATAAAATCAACATTTTATTAACGAATGGAACCGGTGTTATGTCCGAACTTACTGCCGAAGCAGCTCTGAAACTGGTGGGGGAGATTTTCGTCTATCACATGCCGTTTAACCGCGCCCTCGGCCTCGAACTGGAGCGCTATGAAAAAGCGTTTGCCCAGCTCAGCTTTAATAATCAGCCGATGATGGTCGGCAACTGGGCGCAAAGCATTCTGCATGGCGGAGTGATCGCCTCCGCGCTGGACGTCGCCGCAGGGCTGGTCTGCGTTGGCAGCACCCTTACCCGCCATGACACTATCAACGAAGAAGAGCTGCGCCAGCGGCTTTCCCGCATGGGAACCATCGACCTGCGCGTGGACTACCTGCGTCCGGGCCGCGGCGAACGTTTTACCGCGACCAGCACCCTGCTGCGCGCCGGCAATAAAGTGGCGGTAGCCCGTGTGGAACTGCATAACGAAGCGCAGGTATATATTGCCAGCGCAACAGCGACCTATATGGTGGGTTGATTGGCCAAAATCGAGTAACATCACTCTCTTTGGCAATGGATTTTACCGATGGATGCGAAACAGACGCGGTTGGGGATTATTCTGGCCCTCGCCGCCTACTTTATCTGGGGTATCGCGCCGGCGTACTTCAAACTTATCTACTATGTTCCCGCCGATGAAATTCTGACCCATCGCGTGATCTGGTCTTTCTTCTTCATGGTGGCGCTCATCAGCGTCAGCCGCCAGTGGCCGCAGGTGAAAAAGCTGCTGAAGACGCCGCGCAAGATCTTCCTGCTGGCGCTCTCTGCGGTGCTGGTCGGCGGCAACTGGCTGCTGTTCATCTGGGCGGTGAATAACCACCATATGCTGGAAGCCAGTCTCGGCTACTTTATCAACCCGCTGGTGAACATTCTGTTAGGGATGATTTTCCTTGGCGAACGTTTCCGTCGCCTGCAGTGGCTGGCGATGATCCTCGCCTTTTGCGGCGTACTGGTGCAGCTCTGGACCTTTGGTTCGCTGCCGATTATCGGCCTTGGGCTGGCCTTCAGCTTTGCCTTTTATGGTCTGGTGCGCAAGAAAATCGCTGTCGATGCGCAGACCGGCATGCTGGTGGAAACGCTGTGGCTGTTGCCGGTGGCGGCGATTTGGCTGTTCGGCATCACCGACAGCCCCACCAGCCATATGGGGCAGAACCCCTGGTCGCTCAATCTGCTGCTGATGGCGGCGGGCGTGGTGACCACCATCCCTCTGCTGTGCTTCACCGGGGCGGCAACGCGTCTGCGGCTATCCACGCTGGGCTTTTTCCAGTACATCGGCCCAACGCTGATGTTCCTGCTGGCGGTGACGTTCTACGGCGAAGTGCCGGGCAAGGATAAAATGGTCACCTTTGGCTTTATCTGGGTGGCGCTGGCGATATTCGTGATGGATGCGGTGTATACGCAAAGACGGGGGCGTCGGAGCCAGTAGATTGCCGGATAGCGTCTGTGCCCTATCCGGCTTACAAAAGTCCAGCACCCAGGCCGGATAAGCGAAGCGCATCCGGCACAACAACTACAGCCAGTTTTTACGCTTGAAGTAGAGATACGGCGCCAGGCCGGCCAGCATCATAAAGACGATCGCCCCCGGGTAGCCGAAGCTCCAGTGCAGCTCCGGCATAAATTCAAAGTTCATTCCGTAGCTGGAGGCCACCAGAGTTGGCGGCAGGAACACCACCGACACCACCGAGAAGATCTTAATGATGCGGTTCTGTTCGATATTGATAAAGCCCATCGCCGCCTGCATCAGGAAGTTCACCTTCTGGAACAGCGATTCGTTGTGCGGCAGCAGGGATTCGATATCGCGCAGGATCTCCCGCGCCTGCTCCAGCTGGCCCGCCGGCAGGCGCGCCTTACGTACGAGGAAGTTCAGCGCGCGCTGGGTATCCATCAAACAGAGGCGGACCTTCCAGCCGATATCTTCCAGTTCCGCCAGCGTCGACAGCGCTTCGTCGTACTCATCGCCCTGGTGGCCTTCCATAATCACGCGGCTCAGCTTTTCCAGGTCGCTGTAGATGTTTTCTATCTCATCCGCCAGCTGTTCGATTTTGGTCTCGAACAGATCTAACAACAGCTCGTAAGCGTTGCCGTCCACCAGCGTCTGGTTACGCACGCGCATGCGGTAGAGGCGAAAAGCCGGCAGTTCACGCTCGCGCAGCGTAAACAGGCGCCCTTCGCGGATAGTAAACGCCACGGTAGAGTTACCCGCGTGATCGTCGGCATCTTCGAAAAAGAAGAAGGAGTGGATATGTAACCCGTCTTCATCTTCAAAGAAACGTGCGGAGGCTTCGATATCTTCCAGTTCCGGGCGCGTCGCCAGGTTCTGACCCAGTTCCGTCTGCACGCGGCTTCGCTCGTCATCGTCAGGCTCGACCAGATCGACCCACACCGAGCTGGCGAGGTGCTTGATCTCATCGGCTTCCAGGCGCGTTAAACGATTGTTTTCCAGTTGAAATGCGCTCAGCATGACCGGGACTCCCAATGCAAAAAAATTATCGGACAGTTCGGTGGGCACACAGAAACAAATTGGGTTTCAGACCATTAAGCCTGACTCAGCGCGACGGGAATGGGGCAGGTCGCTGACAACCGCTAAGGCTATCAGCATAAGAGGATAGCCTTAGGAGTTGTTCCTGAATGACAGGAAGTTGAGCCAGCATCTACTGGGTGTGTCCAAGGCGAATGTCCTCTTAGCGTAATCGTGCGCGCATGTTACGCCAGCGCAAAATCGGCGTCAACACGCAACGGAACGCGTAAGCGCAAATCAGGCGCCTTAACGTATAAAGGTAGCAGAATATTACAAAATAATGATATTTTTCTTAAAGTTACACTTCCTCGAGCCGGGCGTAAGCCGCTACCAGCCATTTGATCCCCTGACCCTGAAAAGCCACCTGCAGCCGGCTGTGCTCGCCGCTGCCTTCGAGGTTGACGATGGTGCCTTCGCCGAACTTCGGATGTCGTACGCGCTGGCCTAATTTGTAGCCGGTATCGCTCTCGGCAATCGGCGCGCCCAGTCGCTGATGGTTTACCGGGCGGCTTACCGTGGCCCGCAGACGCACCTCTTCTACGCACTCCTGCGGCAGTTCTCCAATAAAGCGCGACGGGCGATGGTAAACCTCTTTGCCGTACAGACGGCGGGTTTCCGCGTAGGTCAGCGTCAGCTTCTGCATGGCGCGCGTCACGCCAACGTAGGCCAGACGACGCTCTTCTTCCAGGCGGCCGCCTTCATCAAGGGCCATCTGGCTCGGGAACATCCCCTCTTCGACGCCGACGATGAACACCTGCGGGAACTCCAGCCCTTTCGCCGAGTGCAGGGTCATCAGTTGAACCGCATCCTGCCAGGTGTCCGCCTGCCCTTCGCCCGCTTCCAGCGCGGCGTGGGAGAGGAACGCCTGCAGCGGCATCAGATCTTCATCTTCTTCGTTGTAGCTGAACTGGCGCGTCGCCGTCACCAGCTCCTCTAAGTTTTCAATACGGGTCTGGCCCTTCTCGCCTTTCTCCTGCTCGTACATCGCGCGCAGCCCGGAGTCTTTAATCACCCGATCGGTCTGGACGTGCAGCGGCATATCGGTGGTCTCCTGCGCCAGCGCGTCAATCAGCTCCATAAAGCGCTGCAAGGCGCTGGCGGCGCGACCGGCCAGCGCTTTATCTTTCAGTAGCTCGCGGCTGGCCTGCCACAGCGTCAGCTGACGATCGCGCGACGTCTGGCGCACCACGTCCAGCGTGCGGTCGCCGATGCCGCGGGTCGGCGTATTGACTACGCGCTCAAACGCCGCATCGTCATTACGGTTGGCGATCAGACGCAGGTACGAGAGCGCATCTTTGATTTCCTGGCGCTCGAAGAAGCGCATGCCGCCATAGATGCGGTACGGCATGCTGGCCTGCAGAAGCGCCTCTTCCAGCACGCGCGACTGGGCGTTGCTGCGATAGAGGATGGCGCACTGCTCCAGCGCCCCGCCGTTCTCCTGCCAGGTTTTTATCCGGTTCACCACGAAGCGTGCTTCGTCGAGATCGTTGAAAGCGCAGTACAGCGAGATCGGCTCGCCGTCGGCGCCGTCGGTCCAAAGCTTCTTGCCCAGGCGACCGTTGTTGTTTTCAATCAGGGCGTTGGCGGCGCTGAGGATGTTGCTGGTCGAGCGATAGTTCTGCTCAAGGCGGATGGTTTCCGCACCGGGAAAATCGTTAAGGAAGCGCTGAATGTTCTCGACCTGCGCGCCGCGCCAGCCGTAAATCGACTGATCGTCATCGCCGACGATCATCACCTTGCCGGTATCGCCCGCCAGCAGGCGGATCCAGGCGTATTGAATGTTGTTGGTATCCTGGAATTCGTCGACGAGGATATTGGTGAAACGCTCGCGGTAGTGCTGGAGGATATGCGGCTTATTCAGCCACAGCTCGTGGGCGCGCAGCAGCAGTTCGGCGAAGTCCACCAGCCCGGCGCGATCGCAGGCTTCCTGATAGGCCTGATAGACCTTCTGCCAGGTCTGCTCGACCGGGTTGCCGTAGCTCTGAATATGATGCGGACGCAGCCCTTCATCTTTCTGGCTGTTGATGTACCACATCGCCTGACGCGGCGGCCACTGCTTCTCATCGAGGTTCATCGCCTTAATCAGACGCTTCAGCAGGCGCAACTGGTCTTCGCTATCAAGGATTTGGAAATCCTGCGGCAGGTTGGCGTCCAGATGGTGCGCGCGCAGCAGGCGGTGGGCCAGGCCGTGGAAGGTGCCCACCCACATGCCGCCCTGGGTGGTGCCCATCAGTTGGCCGATACGATGGCGCATCTCTGCCGCCGCTTTGTTGGTAAAGGTCACCGCCATAATAGAATACGGCGAGCAGTTCTCCACGCTCAGCAGCCAGGCGATACGGTGCACCAGAACGCGCGTCTTACCACTGCCCGCCCCTGCCAGCACCAGCATGTTGGTGCGCGAGGCCGCTACGGCTTCACGCTGTTTGTCATTGAGGCTGTCGAGCAGGTAAGAAACGTCCATTGGCACCGCCGGAAGAAAAGGGGTTCCACGAACCCCTGTTAATATATACAGAGTGACTGGTGATTATATCAGCGAGGTCAGAGATGCCAACCGTGAAATTTCAATATGCGGCAGCAGGCGGCTGTCCGCGGTGTGCATCAGGTCCGCGCCTTGCGGTTTGATCCAGCATGCCTGCATGCCACAGCGCAGCGATCCGGCGACGTCAGTGGTCAGGTCATCGCCGACGTGCAGAATATGCCCGAGCGGTAAGTTCAGGCGCTCCGCCGCCAGATGGTACATGTCGGCAAACGGCTTGGAGCGGCCATCCGGCCCGGCACGCAGCACAAAGCGGAAATAGTCGCTCAGGCCGAACAGCTCTGGTCGGGCGTTGCCGTTGGTAATCGCCACCAGCGGCCACTTCTCCGCCAGCTTCGCCAGCGTATCGTGGGTCTCCTGCGGGACATCGACGCGGCTACGCCAGTGGGCGAAGTGTTCCATCGCCGCATCGGCCCCCGCTTTCGCCGCGTCGGCGGAGAGGCCGGCGTTACGCATGCCTAACTCCAGCGCACGGTGGCGCCAGACGGTCACGTCGTGATAGATCTCAGGCTCGGATGCCAGCAGCGTCTGGCGCAGCTGATTAAGCTCATGGGCATCGAACTGGCTGAGCGACGGATGGTAGCTGCGCACAAAAGCCAGCGACTCGTGCATCGTCCGGTCAATTACCGGGCGGTTATCATAAAGGGTATCGTCCAGGTCAAACGTCAGCGCGGAAATCTGGCCCAGAGGTCGGTAAAAACGCATTATTTCCCCCGTTTTGCGCGCGGATGCGCGGCATCGTACACCGAGGCAAGGTGTTGAAAGTCGAGATGGGTATAAATTTGGGTGGTGGAGAGGTTAGCATGACCCAACAGCTCCTGCACACCGCGCAGATCGCCGCTGGACTCCAGCATATGGGTGGCAAAGGAGTGGCGAAGCTTGTGCGGATGCACATGGCTGTTCAGCCCCTGCTTAATGCCCCACTCGGCGAACCGCTTCTGTACGTTGCGCGCCGAAATGCGCTTGCCCAGTTTCGACAAAAACAGCGCGTCGTCGTCGGTACCGAACAGGCCGCGTAAATCCAGCCAGTGCTCAATCCACATCACGGCGTTGCGACCGATCGGCAAACGGCGCTCTTTGCTGCCTTTGCCCATCACCCAGACCTCGCCGCTTTCGAGATCGAGATGTTTGATATCAAGGTTGACCAGCTCGGACAAACGCAGCCCCGCGCCGTACATCACCTCCAGCATCGCCCGGTCGCGCACCGCCAGCGGATCGTTGAGATCGATATCCAGCAGCCGATTGACGTCATCGACATCGATATTTTTCGGCAGGTGACGGGGAATTTTCGGCGCGGCGATCCCTTTCGCCGGGTTGGCGCTGAGCTCGCCCTGGCCGACCAGCCAGTCGAAGAAACTGCGCAGCGCCGACAGGCGAAGCGCCAGGCTCGCCGGGCCTAACCCCGCGCGGCGACTGCGCACCGCAAAGCTTCGCACCTGAGCGGCATCGCACTGCGACCAGCTTTTCAGACCCGCCTCATCCGCCAGGGCGATCAGCGCGTCCAGCTGTCGCTGGTAATTCAGTAACGTGATCGGGCTGAGCTGGCGTTCAACGCCCAGGTGGCGCAGAAAGCGGGAGACGGCGGAGAAGAGAGGAGAATCGGTCATGCGCGTTCAATCCAGCGCTCCAGCAGGCCGGGCAGCATCTGGGCAATCTCCTGCAGCAGCTGCGTCCCCTGTCCTGGCTGATAATGCTGCGCATCGCGGCTGCTAAAGAGCATCACGCCGGGGGCATTATCGCCGCCCAGCAGCGACATCGCCACTGACCCAATGGCTTTCGCCTCCGGCAGCACCACCAGCAGCTCCGGACCGTTGAGCGGCCCAAGGTAGTGGCGCGCCTGGCCCAGACGTTGAATACGGATCGGCTCAAACGCCTGCCGGCTTAACGCCAGATGGGTAAACTTCGAAGGCGCGCCGAGGCGCCAGCTGTCAGGGAACAGGCGCACCGTGGCGCCCGCCAGCCCCAGCTCGCGCGCCCAGCGGTGAAGGCGGTTGAGCATATCGTCGAGGCTCTCCGCCGCCGCCAGCCGCGTTTGCAGCTGCAGCAGGCGCTGGAACAGGCTTTCATTGGCGACCGCCTGCTCCATCAGCAGCGACATATTCTCTTCCAGCACATGAATATGGTTACGCGCCCGCATCATATGCCACTCCACCAGCGAAATCGTACCGCGTACCGGATGCGGGACGCGGAGGTGTTCGACCTGGGCGGCATTACGAATAAAAAATTCAGGATGTTGCAACAGATAGTCCACCACGGCGCGATCGTCCAATGCGCTGGCGACTTCCTGTTGTTCTTCCCCGATTGGTTTCATAAATGAATAAATCCATCATAGACATGGGCCGCCGGGCCGGTCATAAACAGCGGCTGGCCCGGGCCTTTCCAGGCGATATCAAGACGACCGCCGGGTAATTCCACACGTACCGTTTCAGCGAGCAGCCCCTGCTGGATCCCCACCGCCACCGCGGCGCAGGCGCCGCTGCCGCAGGCCTGAGTTTCCCCGGCGCCGCGTTCGTAGACGCGCAGACGGATATGGGACCGGCCAACCACCTGCATAAAGCCGATATTGGCGCGCTCCGGAAAACGCTCATGGCTTTCCATTACCGGGCCGAGGGTTTCCACCGCCGCCGTATCCACATCATCCACCTGGATAACGCAGTGCGGGTTCCCCATGGATACCACGCCGCACAATACTGTCTGCTCGGCGGCACGCATGATATAGGTCTTTTCCGCTTTGTTGGCGCGGAACGGCACCTGGGAGGGCTCGAAGTTGGGCTCGCCCATGTTCACCCGCACCAGATCGTCTTCCGTTACGCTTAATACCATACGGCCGTTGGCCGTACTCACGCGGATGTCACGTTTATTGGTCAGGCCTTTCAGCCGGACGAAGCGTGCGAAACAGCGCGCGCCGTTGCCGCACTGCGACACTTCGCTGCCGTCGGCATTAAAGATCCGGTAATGGAAATCCAGATCCGGATCGTAGGGCGGCTCCACCACTAACAGCTGATCGAACCCGACGCCAAGGTGGCGATCCGCCAGGCGGCGAATCAGCTCCGGCGAGAAAAAAACATTCTGCGTTACCGCGTCAACGACCATAAAATCGTTGCCAAGGCCATGCATTTTAGAGAACTGCATCATCTACTCCAGTTGCGCGGAACAGAACGTTATCGTTAGTAATTGACCTGGCTCGGACCACCGGTATCGCCACGATCGTTACGATCCGGCGTTGAGCTCTGAATGCCCGGGTTAACCGGTTTGGTCGGCGGCGGCGCAGTTTTGTCAGCCGGCGGGAAATAGAGAGGCCCTTTCAGACCGCAGCCGGTCAGGCTGAAGATCGCAAACAAAACGGCAAGCGTAGGAAAAACGTTTTTCATTGATAGTTGCCCGTGATTCATTCTTTCTGCTTTCTATCATCGCAGGAGAAGGCGTAAAAGCAAGCCTTTAGCATCTGACTGCGCGCGCTTTTGTTTCGCGCTATACTGCCGCCAATCTCAAAAATGCGGGACAGAATCATGAATGACAGTGAATTTCATCGCCTTGCCGACAGCCTGTGGATGACCATCGAAGAACGCCTGGACGACTGGGACGGCGATAGCGACATCGACTGCGAAATCAACGGCGGCGTGCTGACCATCAGCTTTGAAAACGGCAGCAAAATCATTATTAACCGTCAGGAGCCGCTGCACCAGGTATGGCTGGCCGCCAAACAGGGCGGCTACCATTTCGATCTCAAAGGCGACGAGTGGATCTGCGATCGCAGCGGCGAGACCTTCTGGGATCTGCTGGAGCAGGCGGCAAGTCAGCAGGCCGGTGAGACGGTGAGATTCCGTTAATGACGCGTTTCCCGGATGGCGGCGCATCGCGCCTTATCCGGGCTACCCGACGTCTTAGAACCGTAGCCCTGCTAAGCGCAGCGCAAGCAGGGAATATCTCCGGATAGCGGCTCACGACTTATCCGGGCCAAATCTACGAGTAGCGCTGCTGCAGAACCGGCGAGGCGGTAACGTCCTGGCTGGTGGGTATCGCGGCGGCAATCGCCTGAGTGCGGAAAGGAATCACCTGGGTGCGCCCGTCCACCTCGACAATCTGATAGAACTGCGGCAGGTTGAAGTTGATAAAGCTGGAGCCGTAGGTAAAACGATCGTGCGATGACGAATAGAAGCGGCTGACGTCGCGCACCAGCTCCTCTTTGCTGCCCTCGCAGTGGTGATACACCTCAGCGCGGTTGCTCTCATCGAGAATATAGATGTTAAAGCCGCTGTCGTTGTTATCCGCATCTTCAAAGAAGAACTGAATAATCCCTTCGCTGGCGAAGCCGTCCACAACCGCCGGCAGCTTAACGTGATTGGTTTCCACCTGCACCGACAGGCCGTGAAGCTTGTTGTGCGAGATAGCGCCGTAGAATTCAATGGCGTTTTCCAGCTTCTGCACCGAAACATTGAGACGCTCGAAGAACAGCCCCCAGGTCTGGCCGGAGACGCGCAGCGCTTTAAAGCGCCCGGTATCCTGGCGGGTACTGGAGAGACGCAGTTCGATGCACTCGGAGATCATCTGCTGTACGCGGGTACGGATCAGGCCGCGCAGATGTTGGCTATAGCAGAACACCTCCACGCTGTCCGGCGGCGCGGCGTCCTGATGCATTTTACCGAGGATCGTTTTCAGCGCTTCGATCATCGCCTGCTCGCCGTTGAAATGCAGGGTACGCACTTCGTTCCACGAGTTGCGATACAGCAGGTCGACGCTGCCGATCAGGCATTTTTGCTCTTCGCCGAAGCTGAAAACATCAAGCTTACGGAAATCAAAGTGCACCACCTGATTGCGGAAGGCCGCCGTCGGGTCATATTCGAGGTTGACGATAATCGCCAGGTGGCGAATTTCGCATGGGCTGTATAGCGCTTTTGGCGTCGGCGCCGGCAGGCGCAGCGGGAAGTGGTGCGACACGTCGGCCACCATCTCCTGCAGCTTCGCCAGATCGACGATGCCGTTGCCCTTAATAAACAGGCGGGTGCGTGAGGTCAGCAGGCCGTTAAACCAGGCCCAGGCCACCAGCTTATTAAGATAACGGTTATATTCCAGCGGCTGATGGCTGATGATCGATTCCATATCCGGCGCGCGGTTGTACAGATACCAACCGGTACGGTTGGCGCGACCCGGCGGCACGTGGATAAAGGTCAGATTCGGTTCCGACAGGTCCGGCGATATTTGCGGGTTCACCAGCGTCACTTTGCCCGGCAGCGCTTCAAAAGCCGCATACAGCTTACGCGTCAGCACGCCAATATCCTGCGGACTGGCGGAGACGCTGAGGTTATTGCGCCGCGCGAAGCGGATCAGATTACGATAGCTCTGCATCATCGCATCGAGCAGTTCGTTGTGCGCCTTGCGCACTTCATCAATTTTCCAGTTCGCGCGGTTGTCGAGCATCATCAGACGCTTTTCATCCCAGCCCCACGCGTTGACCAGCTGGCTGACGACTTCGCGACGCCAGCCGACGCAGGCGCGTTCGCGGCTGAGTTTTTCACACACTTTCAGATAGAAGCAGCGGCGCACCAGGTCGAGACGGGTTTCATCTTCGATGGCCTGCAGGTAGGTGGTGACGCGCTCCAGCATCATACAGTACGGGTCGAGGCCGAAGGAGACGATCTCGCCATCGTGCAGGCGCTGTTTGATATCTTTCGCCAGCAGGCGGTTATTGGGGTATTCCCAGGAATAGGCTTCCAGTAGCAGCGTTTTCAGCACCGCTTTATAGGGGGAGTCGATACTCTTATACAGCTGCCACAGGCTGGCGCCGAAGTACTCTTCCGCCGACAGCGAACTGAGGCCGCCGAGATCGAGCCACTCGTTTGGCGTCAGCACGCCCTGGGCATACAGCCCCATGACGTAATCGTCGTAATGCTCTTCTTCATCGCACGGCACCATATTCCACAGAATACGCTTGCCGGCGAGACGGACCGCGGTGCGGTAGAACTCATCGAGCAGTAAAATATGCTGGGTCGAACCGCAGTCTTCGCCGCCGAGGCTGCCGCTTTCGTTATGGCGGAAGCGGTTTTCGTCGATCAGGAAGAAGCTGACTTCCACACCGAGCGAGGCCGCCCAGCTCTCAAGCAGGCTGCATTTTCGCTGCAGCAGCTGGCGCTCTTCGCTATCCAGCCAGGCCTGGTGACATACCCAGATATCCAGATCGGAAGAACAGCTCTGGCCGACGGAGGAGGTACTGCCCATCGAGTAGACGCCGGTGATCGGCAGCTCGCCTTTCGGCGGCTCCTGGGTCTGCATGCCGCGATGCAGTTCCAGTTCTTCAAGATAGTGGCGTTGGGTTTCATCAGGCGTGTAGAGGCAAATGCCACGGGGAACGTTACCGTCAAGGTAACCCGGCATCAGCGGGTGATGATAATGTAATAACGTTGGCAGTAGACTGTAAACCTGCTGGAAAGCGGGTCCCATGGCAGCAAGCGCGCGATCCACGCGCAGTTGGTTGATGGCATCCAGTCTCTGTTTCAGTGTCTCAATATAGAGGTACAAGACATATCGCCTGATGTTCAAAAACCCGAGGTACAATAGTACGGAGGATTTCAGTATTTCAACAAAAACCGTCACCATTCGTCGTCGGTGTGGTTGTGAAGAGCAGCGGACAGACAAATGGTTTAAAACGTGATCAATTTAACACCTTGCTCATTGACCGTAAAGAAAGATGCGCTACATACAAGTGTAGCACCGTTTATTACCTGTAAATTCCTCACTACGCCTCCGGCAACCGCCCACGCGCATGAAAGGTTAAAAAAGAGTGGGCCGGAGCTATCTCCCACATAAACCGTGAAAACTAACATCCGTAAGACAACAATGTTAGGATGGTTAGTGGTCGACAATGACGGTAACAAGCATGTTAGACAAAGTTTTGAAAATTGCCACACGGCAAAGCCCGCTTGCGCTATGGCAGGCGCAATATGTTAAAGCGCGCCTGGAACAAGCGCATCCCGGACTGAAGGTCGAGCTGGTGCCGATGGTCACTCGCGGGGATGTCATCCTTGATACTCCCCTGGCAAAGGTGGGTGGCAAGGGCTTATTTGTGAAAGAGTTAGAGCTTGCCATGCTCGAAGGGCGCGCCGATATCGCCGTTCATTCGATGAAAGATGTGCCGGTGGAATTCCCGGAGGGGCTGGGGCTGGTGACTATCTGCGAGCGCGACGATCCGCGCGACGCGTTTGTCTCCAATCGCTATGCCTCGATTGATGAACTCCCGGCCGGCAGCGTCGTTGGCACGTCAAGTTTACGCCGTCAGTGCCAGCTGGCCGCCACCCGTCCGGATCTGGTGATCCGCTCTCTGCGCGGTAACGTCGGTACCCGACTGAGTAAGCTGGATAACGGCGAGTATGACGCCATCATCCTCGCCGCCGCCGGCCTGAAGCGCCTGCAGCTCGAGGCGCGAATTCGCCAGCCGCTGTCGCCTGAGCAATCTCTGCCGGCGGTCGGCCAGGGCGCGGTGGGCATCGAATGCCGTCTCGACGATGCATGGACCCAGGGGCTGTTAGCGCCTCTCAACCATACGGAAACGGCAGTGCGCGTGCGCGCCGAGCGGGCGATGAACACGCGTCTCGAAGGCGGCTGTCAGGTGCCGATTGGTAGCTATGCGGAACTGAAAGACGGTGAACTGTGGCTGCGGGCGCTGGTTGGCGCCCCGGATGGTTCGCAGATGGTACGCGGCGAACGGCGCGGGCCAGCAGAGCAGGCCGAAGCGCTTGGCATCTCGCTGGCGGAAGAGCTCCTGGATAACGGCGCCCGCGACATTCTCGCGGCAGTTTATGATGGAGAAGCCCCACGATGAGCATCCTGGTCACTCGTCCACTACCGCAAGGAGAAGCGCTGGTCAGCCGTCTGCGGGCCATGGGACGCGTGGCCTGGAGCTTTCCGCTGATAGAATTTACGCCCGGTCGGGAGCTTCCCGCGCTGGGCGACGCGCTTGCCCGCCTGGGGCCTGACGATCTGCTGTTCGCGCTGTCCCAGCATGCGGTGGAGTTCGCCCATGCCCGTCTGCAGCAACAGGGCATGCCCTGGCCCACTTCCCCGCGTTATTTTGCCATTGGCCGCACGACGGCGCTGGCCCTGCATACGGTCAGCGGGCAGCACATCCATTACCCGTTAGATCGGGAAATTAGCGAAGTCTTGCTACAATTACCTGAATTACAAAACATTGCCGGGAAGAATGCGCTGATCTTACGCGGCAATGGTGGGCGGGAACTCTTAGGCGCGACGCTGACCGAGCGCGGCGCCAGGGTCACATTTTGTGAATGTTATCAACGTAGTGCAAAGCATTACGATGGCGCAGAAGAAGCGATGCGCTGGCAATCTCGCGGGGTCACCACGCTGGTGGTCACCAGCGGCGAGATGCTGCAGCAGCTATGGTCGTTAATACCGCAATGGTATCGCGAACGGTGGCTCCTGCACTGCCGCGTTGTCGTTGTCAGCGAACGTCTGGCTCTTCAGGCCCGGGAGCTGGGCTGGCAGGAGATTCAGGTTGCCGATAGCGCCGACAACGATGCGCTGCTACGCGCATTACAATAACTCTCAACATTGGAAGCCATAATGACGGAACAACAAAATCAATCCGCCGTGGTTGAAGAGACCAGGGAGGCCGTGGAGACCACACCACAGCCAGAGAACACTGATAAGAAGAAGGCTGGCAACAAAACCAGCCTGGCGCTCAGCGCGATCGCTATCGCCATTGCGATAGCCGCCGGTATCGGCCTGTATGGCCTGAACAAACAGCAGGCCTCGCGTCAAAACGAAACCACCTCTGAATTATCAAGCCAGGTCGCGGCGCTGCAAAAAGCGCAGGAGAGCCAAAAAAGCGAACTGGAAGGCATTATCAAACAGCAGGCCGAGCAGCTAAACGAAGCCAAACATCAGCAGGAGACGCTGGCCAAACAGCTGGACGAAGTCCAGCAAAAAGTGGCGATCATTTCCGGTAGCGACGCCAAAACCTGGCTGCTGGCCCAGGCCGACTTCCTCGTCAAGCTGGCGGGACGTAAGCTGTGGAGCGATCAGGATGTCACCACCGCCGCCGCGCTGCTGAAAAGCGCCGACGCCAGCCTCGCCGACATGAATGACCCAAGCCTGATCGGCGCCCGCCGGGCGATCACCGACGATATCGCCACCCTCTCCGCGGTGAACCAGGTCGACTACGACGGCATGATCCTCAAGGTTAATCAGCTGGCGAACCAAATCGATAACCTGCGGCTGGCGGATAATAACGATGACGATTCGCCGATGGATTCTGATAGCGATGAGCTCTCCAGCTCCATCAGCGAATGGCGCGTCAATCTGCAGAAAAGCTGGCAGAATTTTATGGACAGTTTTATCACCGTGCGCCGCCGCGATGAAACGGCGGTCCCGCTGCTGGCGCCGAATCAGGATATCTATCTGCGGGAAAATATTCGCTCTCGCCTGCTGGTCGCCGCGCAGGCAGTGCCGCGCCATCAGGAAGAGACCTGGAAACAGTCGCTGGATAACGTCTCGACCTGGGTACGCGCCTATTACGATACCGATGACGCCACCACTAAAGCCTTCCTTGAAGAGGTGGATAAGCTCAGTCAGCAAAGCATTACTATGACGGTACCGGAAACGCTGCAGAGCCAGGCGTTGCTGGAAAAACTGATGCAGACCCGGGTGCGTAATCTGATGGCGCAGCCTGCCGTTTCCGCAGGCGGCGCGCCCTCGCCTGCACCTGCAGCACCGGCCGCCCCCGCTGCGCCGCAAGGAGAGTAACGCATGCTGAAAATTCTTTTACTCTTCGCACTGTTGATCGCCGGGATCGTGCTTGGCCCGATGATCGCCGGGCATCAGGGCTACGTCCTGATCCAGACCGATAATTACAATATCGAGACCAGCGTGACCGGGCTGGTGATCATCCTGATCCTCGCCATGGTGGTGCTGTTCGCCATTGAATGGCTGCTGCGCCGCATTTTCCGCACCGGGGCGCATACGCGCGGCTGGTTTGTCGGCCGTAAACGCCGTCGCGCGCGTAAGCAAACCGAGCAGGCGCTGCTTAAGCTGGCCGAAGGTGATTACCAGCAGGTTGAGAAGCTGATGGCGAAAAACGCCGATCACGCCGAACAGCCGGTGGTGAACTATCTGCTGGCGGCGGAAGCGGCCCAGCAGCGCGGCGATGAAGCGCGGGCTAACCAGCATCTGGAGCGCGCCACCGACCTGGCGGGCGATGACCTGATCCCGGTGGAAATCACCCGCGTTCGCCTGCAGCTGGCGCGCAATGAAAATCACGCCGCGCGTCATGGCATCGATAAGCTACTGGAAATCACCCCGCGTCATCCGGAAGTGCTGCGCCTCGCCGAACAGGCTTATACCCGTACCGGCGCCTGGCAGTCGCTGCTGGATATCATTCCGTCGATGGCGAAAGCTAACGTCGGCGATGAAGAGCACCGCGCCGCGCTGGAACAGCTGGCATGGGTTGGCCTGATGGACAAAGCGCTGGCCGACGGCGGCAGCGAGGGGCTGCGCGAATGGTGGCGCAACCAGAGCCGTAAAACGCGGGCGCTGGTGCCGCTGCAGGTGGCGATGGCCGAGCGCCTCATCGAGAGCGACGATCACGATACCGCGCAGCAAATTATTATTGATGGTCTGAAGAAACAGTATGACGACCGTCTGGTGATGCCGATCCCGCGCCTGAAGACCAATAACCCGGAACAGCTGGAGAAAGTACTGCGCCAGCAGATCAAAGCCGTTGGCGATCGTCCGCTGCTGTGGAGCACTCTGGGCCAGTCGCTGATGCGGCACGGCGAATGGCAGGAGGCCAGCATCGCCTTCCGCGCCGCACTTAAGCAGCGTCCGGATGCCTTTGATTACGCCTGGCTGGCGGATGCTCTGGATCGTCTCCATCAACCGGAGGAAGCGGCTACCATGCGCCGCGATGGTCTGCTGCTGACGCTGCAGAATAACCCTCAGCAATAACCTCACCTGGCTGTCGCCTCCTGCGGGGCGATAGCCCTTCTCCCCCGCCTTCCCGTTGACGCTCCCCCTGAAAGAAAAAAACGCCTGCGCTGAAATCAGGGCAGGCGTTAAAACAGGTCTGTTTGACAACAAATTGGGTGCTTCACTCAACGTAATGTCCATGGTGTTTGATGAGGCATAAATGCGACATCTGTCAGTGGACGATAAGCACCGTAAGAACGGCTCTGCATCATTCCGGAGTTTATGAGGCACCAAGGCGAACATAAGAGATGGAATGAGCATCTACCCGATTATTATCGCACAGGATCCAGGGAAATTGCATCTACCACAGTGATGAATTGAGAGTTTTCCTGACACGTATTCTTAAGCAAAGAGAAGATTTTTTATCAGCAAGATCAGGGAAATAAGTCATGGCAGGAAGTCACAGAAAACAAAAAACCCCGCCGAAGCGGGGTTCAAAATTGGTCGGCGAGAGAGGATTCGAACCTCCGACCCACTGGTCCCAAACCAGTTGCGCTACCAAGCTGCGCTACTCGCCGAAATACTGCTTTTTGAATTTTTAGTTCAATTCGTTAAAGTCGTGGTGCGAGGGGGGGGACTTGAACCCCCACGTCCGTAAGAACACTAACACCTGAAGCTAGCGCGTCTACCAATTCCGCCACCTTCGCAAATTCACAACTCTATCAAATAATGGGGTGGCTAATGGGATTCGAACCCACGACAACTGGAATCACAATCCAGGGCTCTACCAACTGAGCTATAGCCACCACTGCAAACCTTTTACGCGGTATTAAAACCACCGCAGCTCCAGCACCGGGTTAATGGTGCGCCCGACAGGATTCGAACCTGAGACCTCTGCCTCCGGAGGGCAGCGCTCTATCCAGCTGAGCTACGGGCGCTTAGCGCCGTTGCGGGGTCGGATAATACGGACTTCCTCCCCCGCTGTCTAGTGCCTTTTAAAAGAAAATTATCGTTTGCTCATGCTTTGTTCGTTTTGGCGCTTATTCAGCCGTATTATTGACTTGCCCCTGCCTTCCAAGGCCAAACACCTTATAAATCAGGGTAACGGCAGCAAGGAAAATAATGCCGACAAAGAGCGACAACCGGGTTTCATCATTCAGCCCCATCCCGACCAGCACGCAGATCAGGAAAGCCATGGTGAAATAGTTGGCCCACGGAAACAGCAGCGAACGGAACGGATGGCTGGCTATCGCTGCCTGATGTACGCGACGGAAACGCAGCTGACTAATCAGGATCACAAACCAGGGCACCATCCCCGGCAGGACGCTGGCGCTATAGACATAGACAAACACCCGTTGCGGATTAGGAATGATGTAATTCAGGCAGGAGCCTACCAGCAGGATCAGAATAGACAGCGCCACGCCGACGGCCGGAACGCCGTTGCGCGATACCTTACCGATCGCCGCCGGCAGCTGACGGTTCTTCGCCAGGGCGTACAGCATACGTCCGCAGCTGTACATCCCGCTGTTGCAGCCGGAAAGCGCCGCCGTCAGCACCACAAAGTTGATAATCCCCGCCGCGGCGGTAATACCGATTTTGGCAAACGTCAGTACGAACGGGCTGCCGTTGGAGCCGATTTGATCCCATGGGAAGATGGTGACGATAACGAAAATCGCGCCGACGTAGAAAATCAGGATCCGCCACAGCACTTTGCCCACCGCGCTGCGCAGTGTGACCTGCGGATTTTTCGCTTCACCAGCGGTAATGCCGATGAGCTCCACGCCCTGATAGGACGCGACCACGATACACAGCGCCGTCAGGAAGCCCTTCCAGCCGCCGGCAAAGAAGCCGCCATGTTCGGTCAGGTTGCCAAAACCGATGGAGTGGCCGCCGTTGCCAAAGCCGAAGAAAATGACGCCCAGGCCCACGACGATCATCACGATAATGGTGGTCACTTTAATCATGGCGAACCAGAACTCGATTTCACCGTACAGCCGGACCGCCGCGAGGTTAGCCAGCGCCACCAGCCCCACGGCAATTAACGCCGGGATCCACTGCGCCATCTCCGGGAACCAGAACTGCACATAGACGCCGATGGCGGTAATCTCAGAGATGCCCACCGCCATCCACATAAACCAGTACGACCAGGCGGTCAGGTAGCCGAAGAAGGGGCTCATATAGCGATGCGCATACACTGCGAAGGAGCCGGTGACGGGCTCAAGGAACAGCATTTCGCCCATTGAGCGCATAATGAAAAAGACGAACAGGCCAGCGATAATGTACGCCAGCAGCACGGAAGGCCCAGCCCACTTCAGGGTACTGGCCGCCCCCATAAACAACCCCACGCCAATCGTCCCCCCAAGGGCGATCAGTTCAATATGCCGGGCCTCCAGTCCACGCTGGAGCTCCGCTTTTTTCTCAGTCATATATCCTCTTGTGTTTGCCGTATTCCGGGTACTCCCGGTTATTGTTATTAACTGAACTCATAGCCTTGCCGACGCGCAGGTCTCCCCCGCGCGTATGAAGCCTGCGAATGGTTAATGAATTTTATGGAAATGGCAAATAAAGTATCAGGCGAGTAAAGACATTAAACAGAAAATGGACACAAACTCGCCAGAATGCAGAGGAATATTAGAGTTTATTGGTGTAATGCCAACGTAAATATCGTAGCAGCCGGGCCTGCCTTTTAATCCGGCTCGGCTGGGAAACCAGGCGGTAAAACCACTCCAGCCCCAGATCCTGCCAGAACTTCGGCGCCCGATGAACGTGCCCGGTGAAAACATCGTAAGTGCCGCCGACGCCCATATACAGCGCGTGCGGGTACAGGCGCCGACAGTCGCGCATAAAGATCTCCTGACGCGGGGACCCCATGGCGACGGTGACGATTTTCGCCCCGCTGTCGCGAATGCGTTCGAACAATGCCTGCCGTTGCTCAGGCGCAAAATAGCCGTCCTGGCTGCCGACGATATTCACCTGCCAGCGCTGGCGCAGGCTGGACGCCGTCTGCGCCAGGACTTCAGGTTTACCGCCGACCAAAAACACCGGAGTGCCTTCAGCGCCGGCGCGCTGCATTAACGCTTCCCAGAGATCGGCTCCCGCCACGCGGGACACCTGGGCCTGCGGATATTTTTTACGCAGCGAACGTACCACGCTGATGCCATCCGCATATTTAAACTCCGCCGCCTCAATCAGCGCCCGCACCTCGGGGTTATCCTCTACGGCCAGCATTTTCTCGGCATTAATCGCCACCAGCGTCCCCTCCCGGAGAACGCCGTCGGCATATAAATAATCCAGAGCGTGCTGCATATCGCGCCAACCTATGAGCTGCAGCCCTCTTAACAGGTACAACGGCGCGGAAATGGTCCCAGTCATGTCCATCCTTCTCAGACTTGCGGTTGCGAAAGCGGTTTTACGCGCTTATGAATCAGTCCCACGCTATCCAGGAACCAGTACAGCAGTTTCGCCGCCAGCAAGCAGATACCAAAGATCACGAGGAAAAACACCACGCGGGAGCCGAACGAATCCAGCCCCTCGCGCGCCAGCACTATCATGTTGAAGATAGCGCCGAAACAGAAACTATGCAGGATTGCCGCTTTATAGCGATTGCTCTCCCGGTTGCCGAGCTCATACAGCCAGTCGAACCATTTAATAATCAACCCGACCGCCACAGCGCCCAGCGGCACAAACCAGACGCCGCCCATCACCACCAGCGAGCCAATCAGCGTCGGCGAAATCGCCAGCCCCGAATGGTTGTTTAACACTTCCCAGGTGAAGTAGTTGGCGGTATTGAGCACCATCGTCGGACGACCGTGCCACATCCAGCTGGGGATAAAGACGTAGAAGTCGCGGATCATCGGCGCCAGCCCCTGGAAATCGATCTTGTCATAGTTTTGCAGCAGCAGCGCCAGGTTCTCCCACGGCGAGAAGGTATCGCGTGTGAGATAGAGGAAGGTATAAAACGCTTCGTCGCCGCTGACGTTCATCCCGTAGCGCTTCAGCGCCAGCCAGAACATGCCGACGATGCCCAGCACGCCCGCCGCAGCCAGCATCCACAAGCTGATCCAGCCGCGAATAATGCCGATAAACAGGAAGATGGCGAAGGCGATGATGATATTGGCGCGAGTCCCGCCGACGATAGCGTAGGTCAGCAGACCAAAGGCCACGGTGCTGACGAGGAAGAAAATCCACGCCTTATAATCCTGGCGCAGGAAATAGACCACCAGCATCGCCGGGATAAAGAAGTAGAAGAAGCGCTTCAACGCCACGCCGGAGACTTCAGCAGAGAAAATCTGGCTGTAGGAGTTGAGCTTAAACAGCAGGAAACCATTGTGGGCGAAGAAGATGCCGACGCACAGCAGCGCCAGCCCCATCAGTATGCCCCACGCCAGATGGGTTTCCACCCGGTTCATGGTAAACAGCGGCCGACGCGTAACCTCACGCGATGCCGGACGCAGCCGCGTTTTATAGGTCACGTAGTAGATCGCGTAGAAGCACACCGCGATCAGCAGCGTCTGCAGCAAAATCTCCGGCGGCGCCACGCTGACGTCAAAGCGGAACACCAGAATACTGGTCAGCGGGAAACCGAAGAAAAAGGTCAGCAGAAACAGCAACGAGAAAAAGACGTTGAAGTTGAAGCGTACCCGACGGAACTCAAACCAGGTGGCGGTGGCGATAAACAGCGTCGACAGCAGCCAGACCACCAGCAGCCCGCTAAATTGCATTAACGTCATGCCTGCCCCTCCGCCGCTAACCGTAGCGCCCGCTGCCAGCCCGTCAGATAGTTCGGCCGGAAGAAAGCGATACCCGACTTATCCACGCTCGCCAGCTGGCGCTGCGCTTCGCGCACCACGCTGACGTCCAGCGCATCGCTGGTGAACAGCACCGGCACATGCTGCTCGGTCATATCCTGCCAGAACGGGTTTTCGCGGTTGAGCACGCAGGGAATGCCCGCCTGAATCAACAGGCACAAGGTGCCGATCCCCTGCTGACGCGCAAACAGGAAATAGCCCAGATCGCAGCGGCGCAGCAGCGCCAGATAATCATGAAACTCAAGCTTCTCGCTGAGGATCTGCAGATGCTCGCGACTAAACAGCGCCGCCCCCGCCTCACGAACCTCATTGATATAGGCCTCGTTATTCGCCGGATAGCCCATCGGCACGATGACGTTTACCGTATCGCCAAACTGCTGATGGATAGCCTTCAGCGCGGCAATATGTTCATTGCTGCGATCCCCGGAGTTGCCCACCAGAATGGTCAGCGTGTCGCCGCGCGGCGCGTTTTCGGCCAGGGTATTCAGCGCCGGATCCATACGCGTCGGGAAGTAGAGCAGTTCGCCCGGAACGCGTGGATGGCGGTTAGCGAACCAGCTAAGATCGCCGCGGGTGGCGAAAACGCGCCCCACCCGCCCCTGCGCCAGGCGGCGCAGCGGATAGAACAGGCGGAACTTCAGGCTGGTCGCATTTTCATACAGATCCGCCCCCCAGATATGCCAGTTAAACTGCGATGGGCGGATACCGCCGCTCAACAGCGCCAGCCACAGGCCGGTATTGAACTGGCCGTGGAAGAAAAAGCGCTGCTGACGGTTGGCTTTGGCTTGCGCAATCACCGCCTGCGCCAGCGACTTCTTCCCCGGATAGCAGGTGATGTCCAGCGCCGGATACCCATCACGCACGCTGGCCTCATCACCGACGACCATAAATCTCCTGGCCTGCGGATCGGCGGCCAGTTCGTCGTTAAAGAACCGCAGTACGGTCTGGTTATGATGCGGGATATCCGATCCCAGTACATGTATCAGTGCTGTCATGCCCGTTTACGCCAGAGTAAAAACACGCCACTACAAAGGGCGAAATAAACAATATAAGTGGCCATATACGCCTGCGCCGCGCCAACCGCGCCGTGCGCCGGTATAAGCCAGTGTGAGAATGCGGTCAGCAGCGTGAACTGGCTGATTTCCGTCAGAATATAAAAACGCAGCGACGCTTTAGCGATCACCAGATAGCCATAGACGTAGGCGCCTACTTTTAAAACGTCGCCCACCAACTGCCAGGCGAACAGGTCTCGCATCGCGGTAAAGCGATCGGAAAACAGCAGCCAGATGGCAAAATCACGCAGCAGCCAGACCGTCAGGCTCGCCGCCGCCACTGCCGGCAGGACGAATTTCAGCGACTTGACTATCTCGCGGGTGATATCCGTTTTGGCGCTCAGCCGCGACAGCGTCGGCAGGAGATAGACGCTGAACGAGGCGGTAATAAACTGCAGATAGGCATCAGAGATACTGCTCACCCCCTGCCAGATACCGACCGCCTCCCAGCCATAATGCGCCGCCAGCAGATTACGCATCATCACATAAGCCACCGGCAGGGTCACTGAGGTTATCAGCGCCATCAGGGTAAATTTCGATAGCTGTCCCGCCAGACCGTTATCCCAGCGCGGACGCAGGGCGTTCAGCGGAATATTACCCCGCCGCCAGAGCATGATGCCCGCCGGGATCACCACCAGCGCCGGCACTAACGCCAGCCCCAGCAGCGCCCCCTGGTAACCACCGAAGTAGTAACAGGCATAATAGGCCGCCACGCCAATCAGGCTGCCGGCAATCAGCGAGAAGGCGTTTCCCGCCGCATCGCGAAAGCCTTTCATCAGCGCCAGCAGGAAGTTCGCCCAGGCGATCCCCATCTGCACCAGCGCCACCAGCCGTACCAGATTCTGATAATGAGTATGACCGAACAGCCCCTGGCTTATCGGCGCCGCCGCCAGTAAAAACACCAGCGCCAGCAGCGTGGAAAAGCCAAGCACCATCGCCGACGAGGTGCCCACCACCTGCTTCAGGCGCGGGGGATCGTCGTGATGCTGAGCCACCAGCTTCGTGACGCCGTTAAATATCCCGGCCCCGGCCAGCACGCCGAGCACGGTGACCAGTTGCCGGAAGTTACCGGCCTGACCAACGCCCGCGGGCCCAAACGAGACGGCCAGCAGCTTGACGACCAACAGCCCGGCGCCGATTTTGACCAGCGTCGAGGCCGCCGTCCACAATGAGGCTTTTGCTAACGACATATCAGGAGAAGTAGCTCAGCAGCGAGTTAATCACCGTCCGCTGGTTCACCACAGACAGATTGTAAAACAGCGGCAGGCGCACCAGGCGCTCGCTCTCCTGGGTGGTATAGCGGTCTTCACCGTGGAATTCGCCGAAGTGTTCGCCTGCCGGACAGCTGTGCAGGGGAATGTAATGGAATACCGCGAGGATCTCCGCCTCTTTCAGCCAGGCGATAAGCCTGCTGCGATCCTCGATATCGCGCAGCTTAATGTAGAACATGTGCGCGTTTTGCCCGCAGTCAGCCGGGACCGTCGGCAGTTCAATACGTCCCGCGCGGGCCAGCGGCAGCAGCGCGTCATAGTAATTCTGCCACAGCGCCAGACGCTGCTGGTTGATGCGCTCCGCCGCTTCCAGCTGCGCCCACAGATAGGCGGCCTGCAGGTCGGACATCAGATAGCTGGAGCCAATGTCCCGCCAGGTATATTTATCCACCAGGCCACGAAAGAACTGGCTGCGGTTGGTGCCTTTTTCGCGAATGATCTCCGCACGTTCCACCAGCGTGCGATCGTTGATCAGCGTCGCCCCGCCCTCACCGCCGGCGGTGTAGTTTTTAGTTTCATGGAAGCTGAAGCAGCCGATATGGCCGATGGTGCCCAGCGCGCGCCCCTTGTAGGTGGACATCACCCCCTGCGCGGCGTCTTCCACCACGAACAGGTTGTACTTGTCGGCGATGGCCATGATGGTATCCATCTCGCAGGCTACGCCGGCATAGTGCACCGGGACGATCGCCCGGGTTTTATCGGTGATAGCGGCTTCGATTAACGTTTCATCGATATTCATCGTATCGCGACGGATATCGACGAAGACGATTTTCGCCCCGCGCAGCACAAAGGCATTGGCGGTGGAGACAAAGGTATAGCTGGGCATAATCACTTCGTCGCCCGGCTGGATATCCAGCAGCAGCGCGGCCATCTCCAGCGAAGCCGTGCAGGAAGGGGTTAGCAGGGCTTTTGCCGTGCCAAAACGCTGCTCCATCCACTGCTGGCAGCGGCGCGTAAAGCCGCCGTCGCCGCACAGCTTGCCGCTGTTCATCGCAGACTGCATGTAATCAAGCTCGGTTCCAACCACCGGCGGCGCGTTAAATGGGATCATGGGGTCACCTGTATAGCCAGTAGGCGGTGCTTTCCACATTAGCACCGCTGAGAATATAACGTTTAAGCGCGGCGGTGTTGCCCATCTGGGTCGCCACCCGCAGTGTAGAAAGTCCGCGCGAAGCGGCCCAGTACCGCGCCGCCTGCATCAGCTGCGCCCCGGCGCCGCGTCCGGCCAGCAGGCCGATACGCGCCTCGGTGGCATTGAGCTGGCGCAGAGAGACAAAGGCGCGAATATCGCCCTCTGGATGGCGGTAAATCAGGCACTGATGATCGAAGGTGCCGCGCACCGCATTTTCAATCCACTGGGCATAGAAGCGGCCGCTGGCGTCGGCAGCATACCAGGGCGCGCGAAAGCGGCTCATCGCAAAGGCCTGCGCCGCCTGCTCGCGCAGTGGCGCAATATCCGCCTCCACGGCGACGTCGGCGCCCGCATCCGCAGGGTTGCCCACCGGTAGCGCCAGATCGACCTCGCCTTCCACCAGCTGAAAACCCAGCTGCTGCAGCGCGTCGAGCCGGACGGTGTCGCTGGCGGCTACCTTCGCCTGCACTCGCGACCACCCCGCCAGCGCCTCAGGCGTCAGCCGCGGCGCATGCTCGTCAAAGTGAACGACGGCGCTGTTAACGGCAAAGAAGCGGTTCTCCCACTCCAGGGGATCAATACTGGCGCGGACGGGCACGGAGCAGATCCAGCAGATATTGGCCGTAGCCGGTTTTTTCCAACCGCTTCGCCGCGTGTTTGACGCCGTCGTCGTCCAGCCAGCCGTTGCGCCAGCCGATCTCTTCCAGACAGGCGATTTTGAAGCCCTGACGCTTCTCGACGGTCTGCACGAACATGCTGGCCTCGATCAGGCTATCGTGGGTGCCGGTATCCAGCCACGCAAAGCCGCGTCCAAGCAGTTCGACGGTCAGTGCGCCATCTTCAAGGTACATCTGGTTGATGGAGGTGATTTCCAGTTCGCCGCGCTCGGATGGCTTGACCCGTTTGGCGTACTCCGCCACCTTGCCATCGTAGAAATAGAGACCGGTGACCGCCCAGTTCGACTTCGGCTGCTTCGGCTTCTCTTCCAGCGACAGCGCGCGAAAGTTGTCATCAAACTCCACCACGCCAAAGCGCTCAGGATCCATCACCTGATAGCCAAAAATCGTCGCCCCTTCCGTGCGGGCAGCCACGCTGCGCAGCTTGGGGCTGAAGCTCTGGCCGAAGAAGATGTTGTCGCCTAACACCAGGCACGCCGGTTCGCCGTTAAGAAAGGCTTCGCCGATGATAAACGCCTGGGCTAAACCATCCGGCGTCGGCTGTACGGCATAGTGCAGCGCAATGCCAAACTCTGAGCCATCGCCGAGCAGGCGCTGGAAATCGCGCAGATCGTCCGGCGTGGTGATGATCAGGATCTCACGGATCCCGGCCAGCATTAATACCGACAGCGGGTAGTAGATCATCGGCTTATCGTAGATCGGCAACAGCTGCTTCGACACGCCGCGGGTGATGGGATGCAGTCGCGTTCCGGAACCCCCCGCCAGAATAATACCTTTCATCATTCCCCCCAGAGATGATTAGCCTTGCAGTCCAAGACGCTCGCCCTGATAGCTTCCGTCCTGAACCTGGCGCCACCATGTCTCGTTCGCCAGATACCACGCCACGGTCTTACGCATACCGGAAGTGAAGGTCTCAGCCGGCGTCCAGCCCAGCTCACGGGCGATCTTCGAGGCATCAATGGCATAGCGCAGATCGTGGCCCGGGCGATCGGCAACAAAGGCAATCAGGTCGCGATAGTGCGCCACGCCCTGCGGCTTATGCGGCGCCAGCGCTTCGAGCAATTCGCAAATGGTTTCCACCACCTCGATGTTTTTACGCTCGTTATGACCGCCGATATTGTAAGTCTCGCCCGGTTCGCCGCGGGTCGCCACCAGATACAGCGCTCTGGCGTGATCTTCCACGTACAGCCAGTCGCGGATCTGCTGTCCATTGCCATACACTGGCAGCGGCTTGCCTGCCAGCGCGTTGAGGATGGTCAGCGGGATCAGCTTCTCGGGGAAGTGATATGGGCCGTAGTTATTCGAGCAGTTGGTGATAAGCGTCGGCAGGCCATAGGTCCGCAGCCAGGCACGCACCAGGTGGTCGCTGCTGGCTTTCGAGGCCGAATAGGGGCTGCTTGGCGCATAGGGCGTGGTCTCGGTAAAGAAATCATCGCTGCCGTGCAGATCGCCATACACCTCATCGGTGGAGATGTGATGGAAGCGAAACGTCGATTTTTGCGCCGTAGCCAGCGTATTCCACCAGCTACGGGCCGCCTCCAGCAGCGTATAGGTGCCCACGATATTGGTTTCAATAAATGCCGCCGGACCGTCAATCGACCGATCGACATGGCTTTCCGCCGCCAAGTGCATCACTGTATCCGGTTGATACTGCACGAAAATACGGTCCAGCTCGCCGCGGTCGCAGATATCCACCTGTTCAAAGGCGAAACGCGCATCCTGCGCCACCGGCGCCAGCGACATTAAATTGCCGGCGTAGGTCAGTTTATCCACCACCACCACGCGATCGGCGGTGTGCTGGATAATCTCCCGCACTACCGCCGAACCAATGAAGCCCGCGCCGCCGGTGACCAGAATGGTTCTCACCGCCACACTCCTTTGGTGTCGATGATATACGCCTGGGTGACGCTGTCGCCGCTAACGGCTTTAAATTCATGGTGATCGACCAGCATCACCAGCACATCGGCGCTGGCCAGCGCCGCATCGAGGGTCGCCAGCGTACACAGACCGTCGAGTTTCTTCGGCAGCGCGTGAATGTTGGGCTCAACTACCTGCGTCGTGCCGCTGTGCCAGCGGGCAATCTGCGCGGCAATTTCCATTGCCGGGCTTTCGCGCAGGTCGTCAATATTCGGCTTAAAGGCGAGGCCAAAACAGGCAATGGTCAGTTCGCTGGCCCGTTTGTTGGTGGCATTCAGGCAGTCAGCTACCTGCGCTTTCACCTGTTCGATAACCCATTCCGGCTTGTGGTCGTTGACCTCACGGGCCGTGCGGATCAGACGCGCCTGCTGCGGGTTTTGCGCCACGATAAACCACGGGTCGACGGCGATACAGTGGCCGCCGACGCCCGGTCCCGGCTGCAGGATATTCACTCGCGGATGGCGGTTCGCCAGGCGGATCAGTTCCCAGACGTTAATGGCCTGATCGGCGCAAATCAGCGACAGCTCGTTGGCAAAAGCGATGTTGACGTCGCGGAAGCTGTTTTCCGTCAGCTTGCACATCTCGGCGGTACGCGAGTTGGTCACCACACATTCGCCTTCGAGGAAGATTTTATACAGCTCGCTGGCGCGAGCGGAGCAGACCGGCGACATGCCGCCGATAACGCGGTCGTTTTTAATCAGCTCGACCATCACCTGGCCGGGCAATACCCGCTCCGGGCAGTAGGCGATATTCACGTCCGCCGCTTCACCCACCTGCTGGGGAAAGCTGAGGTCCGGGCGCATCTCCGCCAGCCACTCAGCCATCTGTTCGGTCGACCCGACCGGCGAGGTGGACTCGAGGATCACCAGCGAGCCTTTCTTTAACGTCGGCGCAATGGATTTAGCCGCCGACTCGACAAACACCATATCCGGCTCGTGGCGATCTTTAAACGGCGTCGGCACGGCAATCAGGTAGGCATCCGCTGCCACCGGGGTGGTGGTGGCGCTTAAATATCCCTGCTCGACCGCGGTCTTCACCACGCTCGCCAGATCCGGCTCCACGATATGAATCTCTCCACGGTTAATGGTCTCCACGGCATGTTGATTGACATCAACGCCGACCACCCGCTTCTGCCGGGAGGCGAACGCGGCAGCGGTTGGCAGCCCGATATAGCCAAGGCCAATCACTGAAATGGTAGAAAAACTCATAGCGTTACCTGATTATTTTTAAGTGCAGACAAAATTCGACGACATGCTTCGCCATCGCCATAAGGATTATGCGCGCGGCTCATCGCCTGGTATGCGGCATCATCCTCCAGCAGTCGCGTGACTTCCGCCACGATGCGCTGGCTGTCGGTGCCCACCAGACAGACGGTACCGGCGGCCACCGCTTCCGGACGTTCGGTCATATCGCGCATGACCAGCACCGGTTTCCCCAGGGAAGGCGCCTCTTCCTGAATACCACCGGAATCGGTCAGGATGAGCCAGGCCCGATCCATCAACCAGACGAACGGTAGGTAGTCCTGCGGTTCAATCAACATCACGTTGTCGATATGGCCGAGAATACGGTTCACCGGTTCGCTGACGTTAGGATTCAGGTGAACCGGATAGACAATCTGCACCTCAGGGTGGGTATGGGCTATCTCCGCCAGCGCCTGGCAGATCTGCTCAAAGCCGAGCCCAAAGCTTTCCCGCCGATGGCCGGTAACCAGAATCATTTTTTTACCGTGGCTAATGAAAGGATAGCGCTGCAGCAGGGTCTCCCGTAGCGCTTCATCGCCCAGAACGCGATCGCGCACCCAGAATAGGGCATCGATGACCGTATTCCCGGTCACCGTGATGCGACTGTCGGCAATGTTTTCCCGCAGCAGATTCTGCCGCGAGGTTTCCGTAGGGGCGAAATGGTACGTCGCCAGATGCCCGGTCAGCGTACGGTTGCCCTCTTCCGGCCACGGCGAACTTAAATCGCCGGTCCGCAGACCCGCCTCTACATGGCCCACCGGTATGCGCTGGTAAAACGCCGCCAGGCTCGCCGCCATCGTGGTGGTGGTATCGCCATGCACCAGCACCACGTCGGGTTTAAACGACTCCAGAACCGGCTTCAGCCCCTCAAGAATACGGCAGGTGATCTCGGTGAGCCCCTGCCCCGGCTTCATGATGTTGAGATCGTAGTCCGGGGTGATGGAGAATAGTTTCAACACCTGATCGAGCATCTCCCGATGCTGCGCAGTCACGCATACTTTCGCCTCAAAATGAGGATCCTTTGCCAGCGCATGGACCAGAGGAGCCATTTTGATGGCTTCCGGCCTCGTGCCAAATACAGTTAGTACTTTCACATCGATTCTCTTCGATTAGGCGATGAAGGTCATTTGCCCTTCACCACAGGCCGCAATCACAGGACACGACGACGCGATAACGCCACGCCTGCGCCGATGAGCGCACCCACAATCCCCCACATCACCATCAGAAATACACGGCGCGGGCTATCGCGTTTTACAGGTTCTTCCGGCGTTCGCAAATACCGGTAAGTCTGAAAACGCGGATCCAACGTTGGACCGACGTTCAACGTGCTCAGCATGGCGCGATTCTGGTCGTAATCGAGGTCATATTCCGGTCCGACGGCCTGCAGGTTTTCCAGTCTGGCCTGCAGCATCGGCCTGCCCAATAAAAATAGCTCTGAATCCGGCAACTGATCGGCAGGAACATCCGTTTCGCTGCGCGAGATATTATGCTGCTGAGCGACCTTCAGCGCTTGCTCCACGCTGTGGGTCCGGCGGTTGAAAATAGCCTCGGCCACTTCTTCCTGGCGCTTCACCTGCGCCTTCATTTGTACCGTCCGCGCCGCCCAGGCGCCTTTGAGCTCGTCGTTAAGATGGCCGGCCGCCCGCTGGCTGGCGAAAGCCACATACTGGCGCAGCAAATTATTGGCATCCTGCCCGGTCTCGGCGGTCAGTTTGACGCTGTCGTTGACGCTCTTGGCCGCATCGCCTGGCATAAACTGGATATTGTTAATTAAATCATCCAGCATCGCCGCATCGGCGCGAGCATTACCCGACTGTCGCTGCTTGTAGTAGTCCGTTTGCAGCCAGAAATCACGCCGGGTATCCCAGGAGGCCAACTGCATGATGAACTCTTTATACGCTTCATCCATGGCGGAAGGCTGATCTACCGAGGCCAGGTCGGCTTTGATATCCAGATTGCGTAAGAACTGCTGCTGGGAATAGTACCCCCCCAACATGTTGACAGTAGGCCGATCGGTGATCGCCGTGGCGCTCCACTCCTGGCGAGCAAAGAAGGTGTACACCAACACGATAGCGGCGAAGAGTACAGCACCGCCGACTATCCAGCCTTTTCCTGCCCATAAAGCGCGAAACAGCCCGCGAATATCCAGCTCGTTCTCAACGTTCACTGATTGTGCTCCCGGTAATGGTTGAGTCATCACATCCCCAGCTTTACTTGGTTAGTTTCGGATTATTGCCGCTGTGTCGCCGAATTCTGCGTCTGATGCGCTTAACCAGACGCGCCACTTTCCAGGCGCGCTTAATACAGTAGCCATAAAGGAAGAAGGCCACCAAAAAGAGAATTAACATCACCCATTCCGGCACAATGCGGGTATATTCCGCCGCGACGCCAACCAGCGCCAGCAGGGCAGCGGCCAGGGTGATCAGGACGAACGCCTGGCGGGAAGTAAACCCGGCGCGCATGATCAAATGATGAATATGCTGCCGGTCCGGTGAGAAAGGACTCATGCCTTTGCGCAGGCGGCGATACATAATCGCCACCATATCCATCAACGGGATAGCGATAATCCACAGCGCGGTGACCGGGCTGATGGGATGCGTTTTACCTTGTGTGGTTTCCAGCAGGATCCAGATGATGGTGAAGCCAATCATGGTGCTGCCGGCGTCACCCATAAAAACTTTATAGCGGCGGCCGAGGGCGCCAAGATTAAGAAGAATATAGGGCAGAATGGCGGCGATCATCGCAAAACACCACATCGCCAGGCTGTACTGACCGTCAAACCAGAGGATGATCCCGGTCGCCGCAAAGGAGACGGATGACAGGCCGCCGAGCAGGCCGTCAATCCCATCGACCATATTAAACGCGTTGATGGCGGCCCAGACGGCAAACAGAGTGAGGAAGAAGCCGAAAGGCCCCAGCACCAGCTCCCACGAGCCAAAAATAAAGCCCAGACTACTCAGATGCAGATTCCCTGCCATCATCATAATCACGGCGATCGCGGCCTGAATGACCGCGCGAATTTTCACGCTGATGTCGAAGCGATCGTCCAGCGCGCCAACCAGCACCAATACCCCCGCACAGGCCAGATACAGCGAGGCGTGAGGAATATAATAATCGGCGATGGCGAAGGTGAAACAGATGCCTGCATAAACTGAGATACCACCGACCAACGGAATCAACCCCTGATGCCGTTTGCGATAGTTTGGTTTATCCACTAACCCAATCTTTTTTGCCACTTTCCGCGCGACAAAAATAAAGAGGGTCGTGAATAAGAAAATACTGATTAATTCAGTAATAGCAGTGAGTAAATTCACAACGCATGTGCTCTCAGCATAGTTAATCCGGGAAGTATAGCGATGATGCCCCAACTCCAGAAGGGGAAAAGCAGAACATTACAAATTTATTGTATAGATTTTAGTCTGTTAAAGCTGTCTCCGCCTGCTGTCCGGCGCCATTATACGACAACTTTCGTCCCGCTTTCTCTGTCTCTGGATCATACAAATCCCAAAATGAAAACGCCACGCAAAGGCGTGGCGTTTTTGGCTTTTTTTACCTTACGAGCGCTTCATCATATCGAAGAAGTCATCATTCGTCTTAGTCATTGCCAGTTTATTAATGAGGAACTCCATCGCGTCGATCTCACCCATCGGATGGATAATTTTGCGCAGGATCCACATTTTCTGCAGCTCTTCCTGAGTGGTGAGCAGCTCTTCTTTACGCGTACCGGAACGGTTGTAATCGATAGCCGGGAAGACGCGTTTTTCGGCAATCTTACGAGAGAGGTGAAGCTCCATGTTACCGGTGCCTTTAAACTCTTCGTAGATAACTTCATCCATTTTGGAGCCGGTGTCGATCAGCGCCGTGGCGATGATGGTCAGGCTGCCGCCCTCTTCGACGTTGCGCGCCGCACCGAAGAAACGCTTCGGACGGTGCAGGGCGTTGGCGTCCACACCACCGGTCAGCACTTTACCGGAAGCCGGGACCACGGTGTTGTAGGCGCGCGCCAGACGGGTAATGGAGTCAAGCAGGATGATAACGTCTTTCTTGTGTTCAACCAGACGTTTCGCTTTCTCGATAACCATCTCAGCAACCTGAACGTGACGGGATGCCGGTTCGTCGAAGGTGGAAGCAACCACTTCACCTTTCACCAGACGCTGCATCTCGGTCACTTCTTCCGGACGTTCGTCGATCAGCAGCACCATCAGCACGCAGTCCGGATGGTTGTAAGCGATGCTCTGCGCGATGTTCTGCAGCAGCATGGTTTTACCGGCTTTCGGCGGCGCGACGATCAGACCACGCTGGCCGCGGCCAATCGGGGAAGCCAGATCCAGTACGCGAGCGGTTAAGTCTTCGGTAGAACCGTTACCACGTTCCATACGCAGACGAGAATTCGCGTGCAGCGGCGTTAAGTTCTCGAACAGGATCTTGTTACGGGCGTTTTCCGGCTTGTCGTAGTTAACTTCGTTAACTTTCAGCAGCGCAAAGTAACGCTCACCCTCTTTCGGAGGACGAATCTTACCGGAAATGGTGTCACCAGTGCGGAGGTTGAAACGGCGGATTTGGCTGGGGGATACGTAGATGTCGTCAGGGCCGGCGAGGTAGGAGCTGTCTGCGGAGCGGAGGAATCCAAATCCATCCTGCAGTATCTCCAGTACGCCGTCGCCAAAGATATCTTCGCCACTCTTCGAATGCTGCTTGAGGATGGCAAAAATAATATCCTGCTTACGCATACGAGCCAGGTTTTCCAGCCCCATATTTTCGCCGAGAGTAATCAGCTCAGAAACCGGCGTATTCTTTAATTCGGTAAGATTCATAGTGGTGTGGGTTCTTAAACTCGGGGTAAATCTCGAACTTAATGTTGTGAATGGTATGGCAGGAACTTCCATGCCTGTTAACGGCCTTCATCTCGTGTCTGTACGTCGCCTGGTCACAGGAAAGAACGCAGAACTGAAACGACTAGACGGAATGAGTGAAAAGCCCGGAATTAATAGCTTCACGCGCGTTTTTTGCGGGATGCTTCGGGTAAAACAAGATTCAAACAAGGTATGTTTAAAACGAAGTCTGTGGATTAACTTAGCACGACTCCAGCCGGGCGTCCAGAGTTCCGCAAAAAATAGGAATCTGGACGCCGGAACAGCAATTCGCTTACGCCAGGTTGGCGTCGAGGAACTCTTTCAGCTGACCCTTGGACAGTGCGCCGACTTTGGTGGCCGCCACTTCGCCGTTTTTGAACAGCAGCAGGGTTGGGATGCCGCGAATGCCGTACTTCGGCGCGGTGCCCGGGTTCTGGTCGATGTTCAGCTTAGCTACGGTCAGTTTGCCCTGATACTCTTCAGCGATCTCATCCAGAATCGGGGCGATCATTTTGCACGGACCACACCACTCTGCCCAGAAATCGACGAGGGTCAGCCCGTCAGCCTTGAGTACGTCCGTGTCAAAACTGTCGTCAGTCAGGTGAATAATTTTATCGCTCATATTTAACTCCACAGGAATAAGCCTGGTGTGTTGGTGTCGTAGCCATCAACGACGCGCTGCGGCTACGTTATGCACGCTATTCTTCAGGATACCTCAATTCTCTGGTCTGCCAACTGGCGCGATCCCTCATGGACCCACCCTTTGAAGCCAGGGTCACCTGAACGCGCACTGCATATTGCAGATTTATCGCCCCCGGCTCGCTTAGTGGTCTAAGCTATCCTGGATTCGTTCAGTTACCGTAGACGTACCTTGAATAATTTCGTACACCGCCAACGAAAGGTTGACGTTATTTCACCGGATACGCTTTCTTAATGCAATAGTTAGCTGATATTCTACCACACTATGAGCAAAACACATTTAACAGAACAGAAGTTTTCCGACTTCGCCCTGCACCCGGCAGTCATTGAAGCCCTTGAAAAGAAAGGGTTTCATAATTGCACACCTATTCAGGCCCTCGCCCTTCCGCTGACGCTGGAAGGCCGCGATGTCGCCGGGCAGGCGCAAACCGGTACCGGTAAAACGATGGCGTTCCTGACGTCGACGTTTCATTATCTTCTCTCTCACCCGGCTATCGCCGATCGCCAGGTTAACCAGCCGCGCGCGCTGATTATGGCGCCGACGCGTGAACTGGCGGTACAGATCCACGCGGACGCTGAACCGCTGGCGCAGGCCACCGGTCTGAAGCTGGGTCTGGCTTACGGCGGCGACGGCTACGATAAGCAGCTGAAAGTGCTGGAAAGCGGCGTCGATATTCTGATCGGTACCACCGGTCGTCTGATCGATTACGCGAAGCAAAACCACATTAACCTCGGCGCCATTCAGGTCGTCGTGCTGGACGAAGCCGATCGCATGTACGATCTCGGCTTTATTAAAGATATCCGCTGGCTGTTCCGCCGCATGCCGCCGGCCACTCAGCGTCTGAACATGCTGTTCTCCGCGACGCTTTCTTATCGCGTACGCGAACTGGCGTTCGAACAAATGAACAACGCCGAGTACGTTGAAGTCGAGCCGGAACAGAAAACGGGCCACCGTATTAAAGAAGAGCTCTTCTACCCGTCCAACGAAGAAAAAATGCGCCTGCTGCAGACGCTGCTGGAAGAAGAGTGGCCCGATCGCGCCATCGTCTTCGCCAATACCAAGCATCGTTGTGAAGATATCTGGGGCCATCTCGCCGCCGACGGCCATCGCGTAGGTCTGCTGACCGGCGACGTGGCGCAGAAAAAACGTCTGCGGATTCTCGAAGAATTTACCCGCGGCGACCTTGATATTCTGGTCGCGACTGACGTTGCCGCTCGTGGCTTGCACATTCCGGCCGTGACCCACGTCTTTAACTACGATCTGCCGGACGACTGCGAAGATTACGTTCACCGCATTGGCCGTACCGGTCGCGCTGGCGCCAGCGGTCACTCCATCAGCCTCGCCTGCGAAGAGTATGCGCTGAACCTGCCGGCTATCGAAACCTATATTGGTCACTCAATTCCGGTCAGCAAGTACAACCCGGACGCGCTGATGACCGACCTGCCTAAGCCGCTGCGCCTGACCCGTGCGCGTCCAGGCAACGGCCCGCGCCGCAGCGGTCCACCGCGCAATCGTCGTCGTTCAGGTTAAGAACTCTATGCTATACGCTCAATCATTCAGAATGTGCCAGGGCACACTTCCCCGGCAACCCGCTCAGTTACACGGATTGGGCACAAGCGCCCTGTCGACCAGGGAGCCTTCTGAACGATGAAGAGCATGAGCTCCACCTCGCTGTATGCCGCCATTGATTTGGGCTCCAACAGTTTCCATATGTTGGTGGTGCGCGAGGTGGCTGGCAGTATCCAGACGCTGAGCCGGATTAAGCGCAAAGTTCGTCTGGCCGCCGGCCTGAATAGCGACAACACGCTCTCCGCAGAAGCGATGGAGCGCGGCTGGCAGTGCTTACGCCTGTTTGCCGAACGCCTGCAGGATATTCCGCCGGCGCAAATCCGCGTCGTGGCCACCGCCACGCTGCGTCTTGCCGTCAATGCCGGCGAATTTCTGGCGAAAGCGCAGGAGATCCTCGGCAGTCCGGTACAGGTCATTAGCGGTGAAGAAGAAGCGCGCTTGATTTATCAGGGTGTCGCCCACACCACCGGCGGCGCCGATCAGCGTCTGGTGGTCGATATCGGCGGCGCCAGCACCGAACTGGTGACCGGCACCGGCGCGCAAACGACCTCGCTATTTAGCCTGTCGATGGGCTGTGTGACCTGGCTTGAACGCTATTTCGCCGACCGCAGCCTGACGAAAGAGAATTTCGATCTTGCCGAGGCGGCCGCGCGTGAGGTGCTACTGCCCATCGCCGATGTGCTGCGCTATCACGGATGGAAAGTATGCGTTGGCGCCTCCGGCACCGTTCAGGCGCTGCAGGAAATTATGATGGCGCAGGGGATGGATGAGCGGATCACCCTGACCAAACTCCAGCAGCTTAAACAGCGCGCCATCCAGTGCGGACGTCTGGAAGAGCTGGAGATCGAAGGCTTAACCCTTGAGCGAGCGCTGGTGTTTCCGAGCGGGCTGGCGATCCTTATCGCTATCTTCAGCGAACTGAATATTCAGTGTATGACCCTCGCGGGCGGCGCATTACGGGAAGGGCTGGTGTATGGCATGCTGCATCTCTCCGTTGAACAGGACATCCGCAGCCGCACTCTGCGTAATATTCAGCGTCGTTTTATGATCGACACCGAACAGGCCCAGCGCGTCGCTGGTCTCGCCAGCCACCTGCTCAGCCAGCTGGACGGCTGCTGGGAACTGGATCCGCTGAGCCGCGATTTGCTCCTCAGCGCCTGTGCGTTGCATGAGATTGGCCTGAGCGTGGATTTTAAGCGCGCGCCGCAGCACGCGGCCTATCTGGTCAATAATCTCGACCTGCCCGGCTTTACCCCAGCGCAGAAAAAGCTAATTGCGACGCTGCTGCTTAACCAGACTAACGCCATCGACCTCTCATCGCTTCATCAGCAGAACGCCGTCCCGCCGCGGGTTGCCGAACATCTTTGTCGTCTGCTGCGACTGGCGATCCTCTTTGCCAGCCGGCGGCGTGATGATTTGCTGCCCGCCATCAATCTTGTGGCCGATGATGAAAAACTGTCCCTGACGCTGCCGGAAAACTGGCTGGATAATCACCCGCTTGGGGCTGAGCTGATCGAACAGGAATGCCAGTGGCAAAGTTATGTGCACTGGATGCTTGAGGTGAAGTAATACGCTGAACATTGCCGGGCGGCGGCTTCGCCTTACCCGGCCTGCTTATCGCTATCCTTTCTCTTTAGCTTTTGCCAGCATGGCGCGAATGTTCGCCACGTTAGCCTGTCCTTTATGCATTCGCTCTTCAGCGGTAATCACTTTGCGCGCCTGCTCCCAAATCAGATCGTCCTGGGGTAGCTCGAGCAGAAAACGGCTCGGTTCCGGGCGCACCACCTCACCATACTGCCGGCGCTCCTTACAGAGCGTAAAGGTCAGCTCTTTCTGCGCACGGGTGATGCCCACGTAGGCTAACCGGCGCTCTTCATCGACGTTATCTTCATCAATGCTGCTCTGGTGCGGGAGCAATCCCTCCTCCATGCCCACCAGGTAAACATACGGGAACTCCAGCCCTTTTGAGGCATGGAGGGTCATCAGCTGCACCTGATCCAGCTCTTCATCCGATTCGCCGCGCTCCATCATGTCGCGCAGCGTAAAGCGGGTGACCACCTGCGTCAGGGTCATCGGCTCATCGATTTCGCTGCCTTCCAGCATCTCGGTCATCCAGGTGAACAGCTGGTTGACGTTTTTCATGCGCATTTCCGCGGCTTTCGGGCTGGGCGAGGTTTCATACAACCAAGATTCGTAGTCAATCCCGCGGATCAAGTCGCGCACGGCGTTGACCGGCTCGCGTTCGGCCAGTTGCTGGATCTCGCGCAGCCAGTGGGTGAAGCGGGTGAGTGATTCATAGCCGCGCCCGGTCAGCGTCTGGCTAAGACCCATATCAAAGCTGGCGGTGAACAATCCTTTGTTGCGGCCCATCGCCCACTCACCGAGCTTTTGCAGCGTCGCGGGGCCGATCTCGCGCTTCGGCGTGTTGACGATACGCAGGAAGGCGCTGTCGTCGTCCGGGTTGGTCAGCACGCGCAGATAGGCCAGCAGATCTTTAATTTCCGGGCGCGAGAAGAACGACGTGCCGCCGGAGATTTTGTACGGGATGCGGTTCTGCATCAGCATCTTTTCAAAGACCCGCGACTGGTGATTGCCGCGATAAAGGATCGCATAGTCTTTGTAATTGGTTTTATTAATAAAGTGGTGGGCGATCAGTTCCCCGGCCACGCGCTCCGCTTCATGATCTTCATTGTTGGCGGAGAGCACTTTCAGCTCAGCGCCGTATCCCAGTTCGGAAAACAGACGCTTTTCAAAAACGTGCGGGTTGTTGGCGATCAGAATGTTAGCGGCTTTCAGAATACGCCCGGAGGAGCGATAGTTCTGCTCAAGCTTGATAACCTGCAGCGCCGGGAAGTCCTGGCTGAGCAGCACCAGGTTCTGTGGCCGCGCGCCGCGCCACGAGTAGATCGACTGGTCATCGTCGCCTACCACGGTAAAACGCGCCCGCTGGCCCACCAGCAGCTTCACCAGCTCATACTGGCTGGTGTTGGTATCCTGATACTCATCTACCAGCAGGTAGCGGATCTTATTCTGCCAGCGTTCGCGCACCTCCTCGTTGCGCTGCAGCAGCAGCGTCGGCAGCAGGATCAGATCGTCAAAATCGAGGACATTGCAGGCCTTCATATGCGCATCGTACAGTCCATAGCAGTGGGCGAATATGCGGTCCCGTTCGCCTTTCGCACCCGCGGCGGCCTGGGCCGGGGTTTTCAGATCGTTTTTCCAGTTGGAGATCGTCGAGATCAACTGCTGGAGCACCACTTTGTCATCTTCGATCAACCCTTCGGTCAGCTCTTTGAGCAACGCCACCTGGTCGGTATCGTCGAATAAGGAGAAGTTAGACTTCATGCCCAGCGCGGCATATTCCCGCTTGATGATATCCAGCCCCAGGGTGTGGAAGGTGGAAATCATCAGCCCGCGCGCCTCTTTGCGCCCCAGCGTTTGCCCAACGCGCTCTTTCATCTCGCGCGCGGCTTTGTTGGTAAAGGTCACGGCCGCGATATGGCGCGCCTGATAGCCGCAGCCGCGGATCAAGTGGGCGATTTTATTGGTGATCACGCGGGTCTTACCGGAGCCGGCGCCCGCCAGCACCAGGCACGGTCCGGTTACAAATTCGACGGCTTGTTGTTGGCCAGGGTTTAAACGCATGGGAGTCTTGCTCAATCTTCGAACGGGGTGGGGATTGTAGCAGAAAGCGGAGCCGAGATTTACCGACTGATGGTAAAGTGAAGAAATCGCGATTAACCCATAGAGCAGAACCATGAAAAAGACCGCAGCAGCCCTGCATATCCTGGTCAAAGAAGAAAAACTGGCCCAGGAGATCCTCGCCAAACTGGAGCGGGGCGTCAGCTTCGATCATCTGGCGAAGCGCTATTCCCAATGTCCGTCGGGGCGCAACGGCGGCGACCTGGGCGAGTTTCAGCAAGGCGCGATGGTCGGCCCATTCGATCAGGCGGTCTTTAGCTGCCCGCTTCTCAAGCCCTACGGTCCGGTAAAAACCAAGTTTGGCTACCATATCATTAAGGTGCTTTATCGCCGCTGACGCGTGGTATATTGCGCCCCGATTTATCTCAACCTATTCAAGGCACGATCATGGCAAAAACAGCAGCAGCACTGCATATTCTTGTTAAAGAAGAGAAACTGGCTCTGGATCTTCTGGAGCAGATTAAAAACGGCGCCGACTTCGGTAAGCTGGCAAAGAAACACTCTATTTGCCCATCAGGCAAACGCGGCGGTGATTTAGGTGAATTCCGCCAGGGCCAGATGGTCCCGGCGTTCGATAAAGTAGTCTTCTCCTGCCCGGTGCTGGAGCCAACCGGACCGCTGCATACCCAGTTCGGCTACCACATCATCAAAGTCCTGTACCGGAAATAATAAAAAAACCCGGGGATCTTAATCTCCGGGTTTTTGCCTGATGGCGCTTCGCTTATCAGGCCTACTAAACAAATTCATTCTTCTATGGATTTCGGCTTGCCGGAAGGCGGCCAGGAAGTACATCCCCAGGAACATAGATTACTATGTGACTGGGGTGTACGTACCGTAGCCAACGCATCGGCCAGTCGAAAGACGGCGAGGAATTAGCCGGCAACCGCAATACGCTTCATATCGGTCATATAGCCACGCAGTTTGTGACCCACTTTCTCGATCTGGTGGTTGCGGATGGCTTCGTTGACATCACGCAGCTGGGCGTTGTCTACCGCGCCTTCGGCAATCGCCGTACCCAGGTCGCCAGTCTGCAGGGTGGTCATGAACTCTTTCAGCAGCGGTACGCAAGCGTAAGAGAACAGGTAGTTACCATATTCAGCGGTATCGGAGATAACCACGTTCATCTCGTACAGACGCTTACGGGCGATGGTGTTGGCGATCAGCGGCAGCTCGTGCAGTGATTCGTAGTAAGCGGACTCTTCGATGATGCCGGAATCGACCATGGTTTCGAACGCCAGCTCAACGCCTGCTTTCACCATCGCGATCATCAGAACGCCTTTATCGAAGTACTCCTGCTCGCCGATTTTACCTTCATACTGCGGCGCGGTTTCGAATGCGGTTTTACCCGTCTCTTCGCGCCAGGTCAGCAGTTTCTTATCGTCGTTCGCCCAGTCCGCCATCATACCGGAGGAGAATTCGCCGGAAATGATGTCGTCCATGTGTTTCTGGAACAGCGGCGCCATAATCTCTTTCAGCTGCTCGGAGAGCGCATAAGCGCGCAGTTTCGCCGGGTTAGAGAGGCGATCCATCATCAGGGTGATGCCGCCCTGCTTCAGCGCTTCGGTGATGGTTTCCCAGCCGAACTGAATCAGTTTTTCTGCATACGCCGGGTCGGTACCTTCCGCCACCAGCTTGTCGAAGCACAGCAGAGAACCCGCCTGCAGCATGCCGCAGAGGATGGTCTGCTCGCCCATCAGGTCAGATTTCACTTCTGCCACGAAGGAAGACTCCAGGACGCCCGCACGGTGGCCGCCGGTCGCCGCTGCCCATGCTTTCGCAATGGCCATGCCTTCGCCTTTCGGGTCGTTTTCCGGGTGTACCGCGATAAGCGTCGGTACGCCGAAACCGCGTTTGTACTCTTCACGCACTTCGGTACCCGGGCACTTCGGCGCCACCATCACCACGGTGATGTCTTTACGGATCTGCTCGCCCACTTCCACGATGTTGAAGCCGTGGGAGTAGCCCAGCGCCGCGCCGTCTTTCATCAGCGGCTGTACGGAGCGCACAACGTCAGAGTGCTGTTTGTCCGGGGTCAGGTTAACCACCAGGTCCGCCTGTGGGATCAGCTCTTCATAAGTGCCGACTTTAAAACCGTTTTCGGTCGCTTTACGCCAGGAGGCGCGCTTCTCGGCGATCGCTTCTTTGCGCAGCGCATAGGAGATATCCAGGCCGGAGTCACGCATGTTCAGACCCTGGTTCAGACCCTGCGCGCCGCAGCCGACGATGACCACTTTTTTACCCTGAAGGTAGCTTGCGCCATCGGCGAATTCGTCGCGCGCCATAAAGCGGCATTTGCCCAGCTGTGCCAGCTGCTGGCGCAGGTTCAGTGTATTAAAGTAGTTAGCCATGTCTGTAACTCCGTGATGTTGTGTCGTGCTTATTGTTCGGTTCGCTTTTGCGAGAATGAACTTACTATATGACAGGAATTTTATTGCGGAAATTGATATATTCACAACGTCACGTTGCATTTTATGAAATACAAAACCGGGGAGTACGCGCCGTGGATTTACGCGATCTGAAAACCTTTCTGCATCTGGCGGAAAGCCGCCATTTTGGCCGCAGCGCGCGGGCCATGCACGTCAGCCCGTCGACGCTTTCGCGCCAGATCCAGCGCCTGGAAGAGGACCTCGGCCAGCCGCTGTTCGTGCGAGATAATCGCACGGTGACCCTGACCGAAGCCGGGGAAGAGTTACGCACCTTTGCCCAGCAGACTTTACTGCAGTATCAGCAGCTTCGCCACGCCATCGATCAGCAGGGCCCTTCGCTCTCCGGCGAGCTGCACATCTTCTGCTCTGTCACCGCCGCCTATAGCCATCTGCCGCCGATCCTCGACCGCTTTCGCGCCGCGCATCCCTCGGTAGAGATCAAGCTGTCGACCGGCGACGCCGCCGACGCCATGGAGAAGGTGGTCACCGGCGAAGCCGACCTGGCGATTGCCGGTAAACCGGAGACCCTGCCAGGGTCGGTGGCGTTTTCGATGCTGGAGAACCTCGCCGTGGTGTTAATTGCCCCGGCCCTTCCCTGCCCGGTGCGCAACCAGGCGACCGTCGAGCGTCCGGACTGGTCGACAGTGCCGTTTATCATGGCTGATCAGGGGCCGGTACGTCGACGCATCGAGCTGTGGTTTCGACGGCATAAAATCAGCAATCCGTCGATCTACGCCACCGTCGGGGGCCACGAAGCGATGGTGTCGATGGTCGCCCTGGGATGCGGCGTGGCGCTGCTGCCGGAGGTGGTGCTGGAGAACAGTCCGGAGCCGGTACGCAACAGGGTGATGATTCTGGAGCGCAGCGATGAGCAAACCCCGTTCGAGCTCGGCGTTTGCGCACAAAAAAAGCGGCTGCATGAGCCGCTTATTGATGCTTTCTGGAAAATCCTGCCGAACCACTAGCCCGCGAGGAAAAAGCGGAATGCCGGGTTATGGGTCTCATCGTGACACTCATAGCCCAGCTCATTGAGACGAGTTTCAAAGTCCGGCTCGTGCTCGCCCAGCTCGAAGGCCGCCAAAACCCGACCATAGTCGGTGCCGTGGCTACGGTAGTGGAACAGCGAAATATTCCAGTGGGTGCCAAGGGTGTGCAGGAACTTCAGCAGCGCCCCCGGGGACTCTGGAAATTCGAAGCTGAACAGCCGCTCCTGCAGCGCTTTGGACGGTCGGCCGCCAACCATATAGCGCACATGGAGCTTGGCCATTTCGTCATCGGAAAGGTCAACGACGCTGTAGCCGCCATCGTTCAGTAACTGGAGGATCTCTTTCCGCTCCTCCAGCCCACGACTCAGACGCACCCCCACAAAGATGCAGGCGTCTTTGGCATCGGCAAAGCGGTAGTTGAACTCGGTCACCGAACGCCCCCCCAGCAGCTGGCAAAACTTCAGAAAGCTGCCTTTCTCTTCCGGGATCGTCACCGCCAGCAGCGCTTCGCGCTGTTCCCCGAGCTCGCAGCGTTCAGACACGTAGCGCAGACCGTGGAAGTTGACGTTGGCCCCGGACAGAATGTGAGCCAGTCGCTCGCCGCGAATATTGTGCTGGGCGACATATTTCTTCATCCCCGCCAGCGCCAGGGCGCCGGAAGGCTCTGCCACCGCCCGCACATCTTCGAACAAATCCTTCATCGCCGCGCAAATAGCGTCGCTGTCGACGGTGATGATGTCGTCCAGATACTCCTGGCACAGACGGAAGGTTTCATCGCCGATGCGTTTGACCGCCACGCCTTCGGCAAACAAGCCGACGCGCGGCAGATCCACCGGATGACCGGCATCCAGCGCCGCCTTCAGGCAGGCCGAATCTTCCGCTTCCACCGCTATCACTTTAATCTGCGGCATCAGTTGCTTGATCAACACCGCCACGCCTGCCGCCAGGCCGCCGCCGCCCACCGGGACGAACACGCGGTCGATGTGGGCATCCTGCTGCAGCAGCTCCAGCGCCAGGGTCCCCTGACCGGCGATGACCATCGGGTGATCGAACGGCGGCACCCAGGTAAAGCCCTGCTGCTGCGCCAGCTCAATCGCTCTCGCCTTCGCTTCGTCAAAATTGGCGCCATGCAGCAGCACTTCGCCGCCAAAGCCGCGAACGGCATCCACTTTGATGTCGGCGGTCGCTACCGGCATCACGATCAGCGCCTTAACGCCCAGCCGCGATGCGGAGAACGCCACGCCCTGGGCATGATTGCCCGCCGAGGCGGTGATCACCCCGTGGGATTTCTGTTCCGCGGTCAGGCTGGACATCATCGCGTAGGCGCCGCGCAGCTTAAAGCTGTGTACCGGTTGGCGATCTTCGCGCTTCACCAGAATAACGTTATCCAGGCGAGAAGAGAGTTTGTCCATTTTTTGCAGCGGCGTTTTCTGCACCGCTTCATAAACCGGCGCGCGCAGCACTGCTCTCAGGTATTCGGCGCCCTCGGGGGCGCCGGAGAGGGGTTGTGAATCCGCCATGATTAGCCACCCAGTTTCGATTTATCGCGAACCGCGCCTTTGTCAGCGCTGGTCGCCAGGCTGGCGTAGGCGCGAAGGGCAAAGGAGACCTGACGCTGGCGATGCTTCGGCGTCCACGCCTGGTCGCCACGCGCTTCCTGGGCTTCACGACGCGCCGCAATTTCCGCATCGCTCAGCTGCAGCTGGATGCTGCGGTTCGGAATATCAATCGCGATCATGTCGCCATCTTCAATGAGCGCAATGTTGCCGCCGCTCGCCGCTTCCGGTGAGACATGACCGATAGAGAGCCCTGAGGTGCCGCCGGAGAAACGGCCATCGGTGATCAGCGCGCAGGCTTTGCCCAGCCCCATCGACTTCAGGAAGCTGGTGGGGTAAAGCATCTCCTGCATCCCCGGCCCGCCTTTCGGCCCTTCGTAGCGGATCACGACGACGTCGCCTTCAACGACTTTACCGCCGAGGATGGCCTCTACCGCATCATCCTGGCTCTCATATACTTTCGCCGGACCGGTAAATTTCAGGATGCTGTCGTCCACGCCGGCGGTTTTCACGATACAACCGTTTTCCGCGAAATTGCCGTACAGCACAGCCAGGCCGCCGTCCTTGCTGTAAGCATGTTCCAGAGAACGGATACAGCCTTCGGCGCGATCGTCATCCAGCGTATCCCAGCGGCAGTCTTGCGAGAACGCCTGGGTGGTACGGATGCCCGCCGGGCCGGCGCGGAACATCTTTTTCACCGCATCGTCCTGGGTGACCATCACATCGTACTGTTCCAGGGTCTGCGGCAGCGTCAGGCCGAGGACGTTTTTAACCTCGCGATTCAGCAGCCCGGCGCGGTCCAGCTCGCCCAGAATGCCCAGCACGCCGCCGGCGCGATGCACATCTTCCATATGGTATTTCTGCGTGCTCGGCGCCACCTTACACAGCTGCGGCACTTTGCGGGAGAGCTTATCGATATCGCTCATGGTGAAATCGATTTCAGCTTCCTGCGCCGCCGCCAGCAGGTGCAGAACGGTGTTGGTGGAACCGCCCATGGCGATATCCAGCGTCATGGCGTTCTCAAAGGCCGCCTTGCTGGCGATATTGCGCGGCAGCGCGGAAGCGTCATCCTGCTCGTAATAGCGTTTGGTCAGCTCAACGATACGTTTCCCGGCGTTAAGGAACAGCTCCTTACGATCGGCGTGGGTCGCCAGCAGAGAGCCGTTACCCGGCTGCGACAGGCCCAGCGCTTCGGTCAGGCAGTTCATGGAGTTGGCGGTAAACATCCCGGAACAGGAGCCGCAGGTCGGACAGGCGGAGCGTTCCACCTGATTACTCTGCTCGTCGGACACTTTCGGATCCGCCCCCTGGATCATCGCATCCACCAGGTCGAGCTTGATGATTTTATCTGACAGCTTGGTTTTCCCGGCTTCCATTGGGCCGCCGGACACAAAGATCACCGGAATGTTCAGGCGCAGGGAAGCCATCAACATCCCCGGGGTGATTTTGTCGCAGTTGGAGATACAGACCATCGCATCCGCACAGTGGGCGTTAACCATGTACTCCACCGAGTCGGCAATCAGCTCGCGGGATGGCAGTGAATAGAGCATACCCCCGTGGCCCATGGCGATCCCATCATCCACTGCGATGGTGTTGAATTCTTTGGCCACGCCACCGGCGGCTTCAATCTGCTCGGCAACCAGTTTGCCGAGATCGCGCAGGTGCACGTGCCCGGGAACAAACTGGGTAAAGGAGTTAACGACGGCGATAATCGGTTTGCCGAAATCGGCATCGGTCATCCCGGTTGCGCGCCACAACGCGCGGGCGCCCGCCATATTGCGGCCATGTGTGGTGGTGGCGGAACGGTACTTAGGCATGCTCTTTTTACTCCCATCTGTGTTTATTAAATGGGACGGTGCGTGCCGTCCCATTTTTAATTACTTACTTACCGGATCCAACCAGCCCCATTTGTCTTCTGTTTCACCGGTGAAGAGGCCAAAGAAGGCTTCCTGAATGCGTTTGGTAACCGGACCGCGACGGCCTGCGCCGACCTGGATGCCATCCACGCTGCGTACCGGGGTGATTTCCGCCGCGGTGCCGGACATGAAGACTTCATCCGCCAGGTACAGGGATTCACGGGACAATACCTGCTCGCGGACTTCAATACCGAGATCTTTCGCCAGCTTGATGATGGCGTCGCGGGTAATGCCCGGCAGCGCGGAAGAGGTAAACGGCGGGGTGAACAGCACGCCGTCCTTCACTTCAAACAGGTTTTCGCCTGCGCCTTCCGAGATATAGCCGTTAACATCGAGGGCGATACCCTCCTGGTAGCCATGGCGACGCGCTTCGCTGCCAACCAGCAGCGAGGAGAGATAGTTGCCGCCGGCTTTCGCCGCCGTCGGGATGGTGTTCGGCGCCGCGCGGTTCCAGGAAGAGACCATTGCATCGATCCCCTGCTCCAGCGCTTCTGCGCCGAGGTAGGCTCCCCACGGGAACGCCGCGATGATCACGTCAGTGTTGTAACCCGGAGGCGGGTTTACCCCCATGCCGACATCGCCAACAAACACCAGCGGGCGGATATAAGCGCTGGTCAGATTATTGGTGCGAATGACTTCGCGGCAGGCTTCCATCAGTTCGTCGACGCTCTGGGAGACCGGGAAACGATAAATTTTGGCTGAATCATGCAGACGCTGCATATGTTCGCGATGACGGAACACCACCGGGCCTTTGTGCGAGTCATAGCAACGGATGCCTTCGAATACCGAGGTGCCATAGTGCAGCGCATGGGACATCACATGAACTTTCGCTTCGCCCCACGGAACCATCTCGCCATTGAACCAGATGTAATCAGCTTTTTTCGTCGTCATTTTTCTTCCTTTGCGCTCAGGCGCGGATTTGTTGTGATGTGGGTTGCTGGATCTCGACGCAGGCAACGTCGACCAGTTTGCTTAATTGACTAAACAGTAATTCGACGGGCCGCGGGCTGGCAACGGTCAATTCGATATTTATGTTCTGTGCGTCCGCCGCGGTTTCCATGTTCATTGCGCAGATTTGGAAACCACGGTGGCGGACAACGCGCAGCACGCGCTCTAAGGTTTCCGGGTTGAAACGTGCCTGTAAAGCGACCTGATGTTGCATCATGATAATTTCTCCAGCATTTCAGAGTTACTGGCGCCGGGCGGCACCAACGGCCAGACATTCTCAAGTTCGTCGATTGAGACATGAAGCAGGTATGGCCCCTGGCTCGAAAGCATGGTGTCGAGTGCCGCTTCAACCTGGTCTTTACGGGTGATGTGTTGGCCAGGAATACCGAAGGCGCTGGCCAGCGTGAGGAAATCAGGGTTATCAGTCAGAGTGGTTTCGCTATAACGTTCCTGGAAAAACAGCTGCTGCCATTGTCGAACCATCCCTAACCGCTGGTTGTCGAGTAATACGATCTTAAGCGGTAACTGCTTGCGTTTAACGGTGCCCAGCTCCTGCACATTCATCATGAAGGAGCCGTCACCGGAGATACAGATCACTGTATCGTTAGGGCGCGCCACCTGGGCGCCAACGGCGGCCGGCAGGCCAAAGCCCATGGTGCCTAAGCCGCTGGAGGTGATGAAGTTTTCCGGGCGGGTATAGGTCATATGCTGAGCCGACCACATCTGATGCTGGCCAACGTCGGTTGTCACCACGCTGTCCGCCGGCTTGCGGTCGGAAAGCTGTTTCAGCAACAGCGGCGCGTAGATTGCCTCACCGGGATGATCGTAACGCCAGGCGTGATCGGCACGCAGCGCGGCACTCCGCTCGCGCCAGCCATCGATAGCTAACGGCTGCTGCAGCGCCGGCAGCAAGCGGTTCAGGTCGCCGGTCAGACCGATGTGCGCCTGGCGCAGCTTGTTCAGCTCCGCCGGATCGATGTCCATATGGATCACTTTGGCATGCGGCGCGAAGGTATTGAGCTTGCCGGTCACGCGATCGTCAAAGCGCGCGCCGACGGCGATCAGCAGATCGCACTCCTGTACCGCCAGGTTGGCCGCCTTGGTGCCGTGCATTCCCAGCATGCCGAGATAATACGGGTAATCGGCGTCCACCACGCCCAGCCCTTTCAGAGTGCAGGTCGCTGGCATCCGGGTTACGGCGAGAAATTCACGCAGCGCCGGTACCGCCTGCGCCATGCCGACCCCGCCGCCAACATACAGCATCGGTTGCTGCGATTGAGCCAGCATCTGCAGAGCCTGAGCCACTTCCGCCTGCGGAAATGCCATCTCATCGGCGACCGTAGAGAAATGGGGATCGAGATCGCCCTGCGCCATCTGAATATCCTTAGGGATATCAACCAGCACCGGGCCTGGACGGCCTGAGTTTGCCACCTGGAAAGCTTCAGCAATGACCCGCGGCAGCTCGTCCAGAGACTGCACGAGGAAACTGTGCTTAGTACAGGCCAGTGACAAACCGAGAACGTCTACTTCCTGAAACGCATCCGTGCCGATGAAGGGCGCGGCCACCTGGCCGGTGATGGCGACAATGGGGATGGAGTCAAGCAAAGCGTCCGCCAGGCCGGTGATCAGATTGGTCGCGCCCGGGCCGGAGGTCGCGATACACACTCCGGTTTTACCGGTTGCTCGCGCATAACCAATGGCCGCCATGGCTGCCCCTTGCTCATGCCGGCACAGCAGGTGCTCCACGCCGCCGTCATACAGTGCATCGTAAACCGGCATAATTGCGCCACCCGGATAGCCAAAAACGGTGTCGACCCCCTGTGTCCGCAAAGCATGTACCACCCACTGCGCGCCATTCATAGTTAGTTCCCCGTCATAAATCGGGAGAAACAGAATTTTATGCTAAAAGTCATCATCTGCTCCTCGCTTAGGTTATTTCAGTTATAAAAAAACCCCCGGACCTTTCGGTGCGGGGGTCTTAGTTCGTTAAGGCTTGATTCTTAAGCCTTTCCTCGTCCAAGTGCAGCCCCGCACGGTGGGATAATAATCACCACCACGCTAATCACGACCAGGCTAATCACTCGTAGAAGGGCTGTCATTTTCTGTACTTTCTGGCTTCTTGTTCGAAGGAATACCTAAAGAGGTACCACAGACATCACATAAAACACAAGATTTTTTTATATCTCCGTTGCTGAGCAGCCTAACAGTTTCGACAAAAATAATTGTTTTATATGAAAAAAATGAGAAATGAAAAAAATTCAGTTTTCTCTCGCCTGACGCGCGCTTTTGCGCGTGCCTTTCCCACGCCACTCTCTTTTGCGAGCGAAATTCCATTTTCGGCTAAATGTAACGATATAGCGCGAAAAGTATGGATTTATGGTCCTAAATTCTCACTATTACCGCTCCCGCTTTACCACAGGTCAGCCATAATCCTGCCTGGTACAGGAGGTTTTATGTCGCTCGCCATCGTCTATACTCGCGCGGCGCTCGGTATCGAAGCGCCATTGATTACTGTCGAGGTTCATCTCAGCAACGGTCTGCCCGGCCTGACTATGGTCGGACTGCCGGAGACTACCGTGAAAGAGGCCCGTGACCGGGTCCGTAGCGCCCTGATCAACAGCGGCTACGCTTTCCCTGCGAAGAAAATAACCATTAACCTGGCGCCAGCGGATCTACCTAAAGAGGGCGGACGATACGATCTGCCTATCGCTCTCGCGCTTCTCGTCGCCTCAGAGCAGCTCAATACGACGCGACTGAATCACTATGAGTTTGTGGGCGAACTCGCCCTCACAGGTGGGTTACGTGGCGTTCCAGGGGCGATCCCCAGCGCAATGGAGGCCATCAAAGCCGGCCGGCGTATCGTCGTCTCCGCTGATAATGCGGCTGAGGTCGGCCTGATCGGCGGCAGCGATTGCCTGGTCGCCGACCATCTGCAGGAGGTGTGCGCTTTTCTCGCGGGGCAGACATCGCTTTCACCGCCTCTTGCCGAGGCACCTATTGTTGATGAACGCGGCGAAGATTTGCGCGATGTTATCGGCCAGCAGCAGGGAAAACGAGCGCTGGAGATTGTGGCCGCCGGGGGTCACAACCTGCTCCTGATAGGCCCGCCCGGCACCGGGAAAACCATGCTTGCCAGCCGGCTACCCGGTCTCCTGCCGCCATTAAGCAATCAGGAAGCACTGGAGAGCACCGCCATTCAGAGCCTGGTCAATCTGCATACCGCGAAGACCCGGTGGCGTCAGAGGCCGTTTCGCGCGCCTCACCATAGCGCCTCGCTGGCAGCGATGGTGGGCGGCGGCTCAATACCGGTCCCCGGTGAGATTTCCCTGGCCCATAATGGCGTGCTGTTTCTTGATGAACTGCCTGAGTTTGAGCGGCGTGTACTGGATGCGCTGCGCGAACCCATTGAGTCAGGCAAGATCCACATATCACGCTCGCGCGCCAAAATTGACTATCCGGCGCGCTTTCAGCTTATCGCGGCGATGAACCCAAGCCCGACAGGGCATTATCAGGGCAAACATAATCGTACATCGCCTGAGCAGACATTACGTTATCTGGGACGTCTGTCAGGCCCCTTCCTTGACCGCTTCGATCTCTCCTTAGAGATCCCGCTGCCGCCGCCAGGGATACTGAGCCAGGGCACGCAGGGCGAAGAGTCTAGCGCAACGGTCCGGCAGCGGGTGCTGGCGGCGCGCGAACGGCAAATGCTCAGGCAAAATAAGCTCAATGCTCATCTTGAGAATCGTGAAATGAAGAGCTGCTGCCACTTACGGCGGGAGGACGCTGTCTGGCTGGAACAGACGCTAACGCAGTTGGGGCTCTCTATTCGAGCCTGGCAGCGTCTGTTAAAGGTGGCGAGAACCATTGCCGATCTGGCAGAGGCTGAAGAGATTGAACGCCGTCATTTGCAGGAGGCGCTCAGCTATCGGGCGATAGACCGGATGCTAAACCATCTGCAGAAAATGATGGCGTAAAAAAAGGGCTTACGCCCTTTTTTCTTAGTCATCGCTTTCGGTGTAATCGTCAGCGCCTTCCATCTGCGGTTTGCCGCCGGAAAGGGTATGGAAACGCTTCGGCCGCTTGATGCGCGCCATATACTTAATCCATACGCGTTCTGCTTCCGTTACCGGCTCACGCTCACCACGGCACACCGAGACAAACTGTTTTTCATCATCGGTAACAGGTTCGCGTTTACCCAGTTCCAGTTCGTTAAAGGCATAACCATGACGTTCCAGCAGTTGCGCCTCTTTGATGGTGAAATCACCGTGACGGGAGAACCCGCGTGGATAATTTTTATTGTCGAAAAAACGATTAGTCGTCGTAAAGCTTTCCGCCATCCTACACGCTCCTGATTCTTTGGCCGAGCTATTTATGGCGCGGAGTATTAGTTACGCTTGACAGAGCGTCAAACAAAACATTTAAATCATCACGACAAATAATTTTGTGGAGAACGGTGTGGATACGGAATTGCTCAAGACTTTCCTGGAAGTGAGCAGAACTCGTCACTTTGGGCGAGCAGCAGAGGCGCTTTACCTGACGCAGTCAGCGGTCAGCTTTCGTATTCGTCAGCTGGAAAATCAACTTGGTGTGAACCTGTTCACCCGACATCGTAATAACATTCGCCTGACGACGGCCGGAGAAAAGCTCCTGCCTTACGCCGAAACGTTAATGAATACCTGGCAGGCTGCGCGCAAGGAGGTCGCACACTCTTCGCGACATAATGAATTCTCCATCGGAGCCAGCGCCTCGCTGTGGGAATGCATGCTTAACGGCTGGCTCGGCACCCTCTACAGCGCACCTTACAATCTCCAGTTTGAAGCGCGTATCGCACAGCGGCAGTCGCTGGTTAAACAGCTTCATGAACGCCAGTTGGATCTGCTGATCACCACCGAATCGCCGAAGATGGATGAATTAAGCAGCCAGCTGTTGGGTAATTTTACCCTTGCCTTGTATTGCGCATCGCCTGCAAAAAACAGAAATGAATTGAATTACTTGCGCCTTGAATGGGGGCCTGATTTTCAGCAAAACGAAGTGGGTCTGATAGGAAGCGATGATGTTCCGCTGCTCACTACCTCTTCAGCTGAATTGATCTACCAGCAATTATCACGCCTGAACGGCTGCTGTTGGCTACCTGTTCGCTGGGCCAAAGAGAAGCATGGGTTACATACGGTCATGGACAGCGCTACGCTTTCCCGCCCACTCTATGCGATCTGGTTACAAAATAGCGATAAGCAGGCGCAGATCCACGAGATCCTGAAAAGCCCTATCCTGAAATAAGCGGTACTCTCCATGGACGGAGAGAAGCAAGGTATTTTGAACAGGGATATTGCAGATGGAGAGTAGAGATAAAAAAAATCCTTTGCCTGAGCAAAGGATTCTTATAAATGGCAGGGGCGGAGAGACTCGAACTCCCAACACCCGGTTTTGGAGACCGGTGCTCTACCAATTGAACTACGCCCCTAAAGTTTTCTTACCACTAAGCCTGCTATCTGAGCAGGCTTAATGTTAAATAAGTGGCGGAACGGACGGGACTCGAACCCGCGACCCCCTGCGTGACAGGCAGGTAT
>NZ_JBEAKW010000053.1:0-81883 GCF_040065795.1 Klebsiella sp. JB_Kp004
CCACCCGGCGAAATTACAGGTACCGTGCCTGATATCTTGCCCGGCGGCGCTGCGCTTGCGCGGGCCTACGGGGTATGAGCCTGTGAGAGGGTCCTGTAGGCCGGGTAAGGCGACAGCCGCCACCCGGCGAAATTACAGGTACCGTGCCTGATATCTTGCCCGGCGGCGCTGCGCCTGCGCGGGCCTACGGGGTATGTGCTCTGTGAGAGGGTCCTGCAGGCCGGGTAAGGCGACAGCCGCCACCCGGCATAACGGCTGGAGCCCGGGCCGATAACTACCCGGACTCGCGCGAAGGCCGCGTCCGGGCTACCGGTTAGGATGAATAATAACAGCCGCCAGCGCTCAGCGTCGGGAGCGCACCACCTGGTAGCGGCGGGTGAAATACTCCACCGGCGCGCTCCAGACGTGAACCAGACGGGTGAACGGGAAGATCAGGAAGATGGTCATCCCCAGCACCAGGTGGACGCGGTAAATCCAGGCCACGCCGTCCAGATGCGCCGAGGCGCCGCCGTGGAAGGTGACCACCGCCTGCGCCCAGTCCACCAGCTTGAGCATTTCGCTGCCGTCCGGATGCTGGGCGGAGAAGGGGATCGTCGTCAGCCCCAGCGCGCACTGAATCAGCAAAATGCACAGGATCAGAATATCTGCCGTGGTGGAGGTGGCGCGAATGCGCGGGTTGGTCAGGCGGCGCGCCAGCAGACCGATGCCGCCCACCAGGGTGAGCACCCCGCACACGCCGCCGAGGATCATTGCCATCAGCTGCTTCTGCGACATCGGCAGGAACCAGGAGTAGACCCAGTGCGGGGTCAGCATGCCAAAGAGATGGCCGAAAAAAATGCCGAGAATGCCGATATGAAACAAGTTCGACCATAGCACCATCCCGCGTTTATCCAGCATCTGGCTGGATGACGCGCGCCAGGTATACTGCCCATAGTCGTAGCGTAGCCAGCTGCCGAGCAGAAACACGGCGCCGCAAAGGTAAGGGTAGATATCGTAAAAGAAGACGTTCAGATACTGGATCATTTCGGGCCTCCGGCGCGGATGTCGACGTACAGCGGCGCCACATCCTGGCTAAAGCGTCGTTGATAAGCTTGCATAGGCGAGCTGTCGCAAGCGGTCGCATTATCTTCAATAAACTTCACCTGCTCTTCTTCCCACACTTCGTCCAGCGCCTGACAGGTATCGTCGCGCTTTTCTCCCGCCACCTGTTTGGTGACACTGTCACTGGTGAGCGGGCTTTTTGCCAGCGCCAGCAGGGCGTCAAACAGTTGATAATACGAGCATTCTCGTTGCTTCAGGCGGCCGCCGATCAGCGCCAGAATCGGCGCGATATTCTGCAGCCCTTCGCGGGCGTCGGCGAGGGGTAAAATACTGAGATACTCCAGATACAGCGGCAGATAGTCGGGCAGTTCACGGCAATCGATCAGCAGACCTGCCTGCTGATACTGATTCATCAGGTCCACCATCGCCTGGCCACGGTCGCGGGACTCAGCATGCACATGTTCAAACAGCAGCAGCGAGGTGGCGCGCCCTCGCTCGAACACCTCGCACCAGTCGGCCTGGCGATCCAACAGCGGCGCCGCCAGCAGCTCCCCGACAAAGGGCGTCAGGGATGGGATATCGGCGCTGACCAGCGCCAGGGCTTCGTCGCGGTTCTCCCACAGCACCTCGTCGGGATACTCCAGCAGCAGACCGAGCACTTTCAGGATCCGCATCACTCTCCCTCCCCATGCTTACGCACGCCGCTGACGTCGATGGCGTCAATCCGCCGGCTGTTAAACAGGTTGAATTTCGTATCTGACCCGTGGCAGCCGTCGCCGAAGGTAAAGCCGCAGCCGTTGCGTTCCGGGAAGGCATCCTCCGCCAGTTCGCGATGGCTGGTGGGGATCACGAAGCGGTCTTCGTAGTTGGCGATCGCCAGATAGCGATACATCTCTTCGACCTGCTCAACGCTGAGTCCCACCTCTTCAATTGCCCGGGTATCGGTCACGCCCTCGACGGTTTGCGAGCGCTTGTAGTGGCGCATCGCCATCATCCGTTTCAGCGCGCGCAATACCGGCCCGGTATCCCCGGCGCTCAGCAGGTTCGCCAGGTACTGGACCGGAATGCGCAGGCTCTCAACCGCCGGCAGGATGGCGCCGTTGTTCGGCAGGCCGCCGGCGTCAGCAACCGACTGGATCGGCGACAGGGGCGGCACATACCAGACCATCGGCAGAGTGCGATACTCCGGATGCAGCGGCAGGGCCAGCTTCCAGTCCATCGCCAGCTTATAGACCGGCGATTTCTGCGCCGCCTCAATGACATTGTGGGGGATGCCTTGTTTTAACGCTTCCTCGATGACCGCCGGATCGTTTGGATTAAGGAATACCTCGCACTGGCGCTCATAGAGGTCGGTTTCATGCTCGGTGCTGGCAGCTTCTTCGATACGGTCGGCGTCATACAGCAAGACGCCGAGATAGCGGATGCGCCCGACGCAGGTTTCGGAGCACACCGTTGGCTGCCCGGACTCAATGCGCGGATAGCAGAAGATGCATTTTTCCGACTTACCGCTCTTCCAGTTAAAGTAGATTTTTTTATATGGACAGCCGCTGATGCACATCCGCCAGCCGCGGCATTTGTCCTGGTCTATCAGCACGATGCCATCTTCCTCACGCTTGTAGATGGCGCCGCTCGGGCAGGTGGCCACGCAGCTCGGGTTGAGGCAGTGCTCGCACAGGCGCGGGAGGTACATCATAAAGGTGTTTTCGAACTGGCCGTACATCTCTTTCTGCATGGCTTCGAAGTTACGGTCGCGGGCGCGTTTCTCGAACTCACCGCCGAGCAGTTCCTCCCAGTTCGGGCCCCAGTCAATTTTATCCATCCGCTCGCCGCTGATCAGCGAGCGTGGGCGGGCGGTAGGCAGATATTTTCCCTCCGGCGCGTTGTGCAGGTGCTGGTAATCGTAGGTGAAGGGTTCGTAGTAATCGTCAATCGCCGGCAGCACCGGGTTGGCGAATATCTTCGACAGCACGCTAACCCGATTGCCGAGGCGGGGCGTCAGTTTACCGCTGATGCCGCGGATCCAGCCGCCTTGCCACTGCTCCTGGTCTTCCCAGTTTTTTGGGTAGCCAATGCCCGGTTTGGTTTCCACATTATTGAACCACGCGTACTCCATGCCCTCCCGGCTGCTCCAGACGTTTTTACAGGTGACCGAGCAGGTGTGACAGCCGATGCATTTGTCCAGATTCAGCACCATTCCAACCTGAGAACGGATTTTCATTTTTTCGCCTCCTGTACCTGATCGCGACCTTCGTCATCCAGCCAGGCAATATTTTTCATTTTGCGGATCATGATGAACTCGTCGCGGTTGGAGCCGACGGTGCCGTAGTAGTTAAAGCCATAGGCCAGCTGGGCGTAGCCGCCGATCATGTGCGTCGGCTTCGGGCAGACGCGGGTGACGGAGTTATGAATGCCGCCGCGGCGGCCGGTCACTTCCGAACCCGGGATATTCATAATCCGCTCCTGAGCGTGATACATCATGGTCATCCCAGGCGGCACGCGCTGGCTCACCACCGCCCGGGCGGTGAGGGCGCCGTTGGCGTTGAACGCTTCAATCCAGTCGTTATCTTCAATGCCCAGCTCTCTGGCGTCAGTTTCACTGAGCCAGACGATCGGCCCGCCGCGCGACAGCGTCAGCATCAGCAGGTTTTCGCTGTATGTGGAGTGGATCCCCCATTTCTGGTGCGGGGTCAGGAAGTTCAGCGCTTTCTCCGGAAAACCGTTCGGCGGCACGGCCTTCATCTGGCTGACGCTGCGGGTATCAATGGGCGGGCGATAAGCCACCAGGCTTTCGCCAAAAGCCCGCATCCACGGATGGTCCTGATACAGCTGTTGCCGCCCGGAGAGGGTGCGCCACGGGATCAGTTCGTGCACGTTGGTATAACCGGCGTTGTAGGAGACGTGCTCGCTTTCCAGTCCGGACCACGTTGGGCTGGAGATGATCTTGCGCGGCTGCGCCTGAATATCGCGGAAGCGGATCTTCTCATCCTCTTTATTCAGCGCCAGATGAGTGTGGTCGCGACCGGTAAATTCTCCCAGCGCCTGCCAGGCTTTCACCGCCACCTGGCCGTTGGTTTCCGGCGCGAGGCTGAGAATAACTTCGGAGGCGTCAATGGCGCTGTCGATCCGCGGCCGGCCTTTGGCCGGACCGTCCTGCTTGAGGTAGTTAAGCTTGCCGAGGAAATCGACTTCGCTTTGCGTATTCCACGAGATGCCTTTCCCGCCGTTGCCAAGCTTATCGAGCAGCGGCCCGAGAGAGGTGAAGCGTTCCCAGGTGGCGGGATAGTCGCGCTCCACCAGGGCAATCGACGGAGCGGTTTTCCCGGGGATCAGATCGCATTCGCCCTTGCGCCAGTCAAGCACCTCGAACGGCTGCGCCAGCTCAGCCGGAGAGTCATGCTGCAGCGGGACCAGCACCACGTCGGTCTCTTTCCCGAGATGGCCGACGCAGACCTGCGAGAAGGATTTGGCGATATCTTTGTAAATCTCCCAGTCGCTCTTTGCCTCCCACGCCGGGTCGACGGCGGCGGAAAGCGGGTGGATAAACGGATGCATATCCGAGGTGTTCATATCGTCTTTTTCGTACCAGGTGGCGGTCGGTAGAACAATATCGGAAAAGAGACAGGTACTGGACATGCGGAAATCCAGCGTCACCAGCAGGTCGAGTTTGCCCTCGATAGCCGCCGTCTGCCACTCGACTTCCTCAGGTTTCACCTCATCGCTGGCGCCCAGTTCATCCCCCTGAATTCCGCTGTCGGTCCCGAGCAGGTATTTCAACATGTACTCATGCCCCTTACCGGACGATCCCAGCAGGTTAGAGCGCCAGATAAACAGGTTCCGCGGATGGTTTTTGCCGCTGTCCGGCTGCTCGGCGGCAAAGCGGATCTCGCCGGATTTTAGCGACCGCACCGTGAACGCCGAGGGCGATAGCCCGGCGGCCTCGGCCTGCTGCTTGATGGTCAGCGGGTTGACGTTGAGCTGTGGCGCAGAAGGCAACCAGCCCATCCGTTCCGCGCGGACGTTGAAGTCGATAAGGCTGCCGCTAAATTTGCTGGCGTCGGCCAGCGGCGACAACAGCTCCTGCGCGGTCAGTTTTTCATAGCGCCACTGGCTGGCGTGATTGTAGAAATAGGAGGTGCTGTTCATTTGCCGCGGCGGGCGGTTCCAGTCCAGCGCGAACGCCAGCGGCAGCCAGCCGGTCTGTGGGCGCAGCTTCTCCTGGCCGACATAGTGCGACCAGCCGCCGCCGCTCTGGCCGACGCAGCCGCAGAACACCAACAGGTTAATCATCCCCCGGTAGTTCATATCCATGTGGTACCAGTGGTTTACCCCGGCGCCGAGGATAATCATCGAACGGCCATGGGTTTTATGCGCCGTATCGGCGAACTCGCGGGCGATTTGTTCGATATGCTGGCGCGGCACGCCGGTGATCTGCTCCGCCCACGCCGGGGTATAGGCTTTAACCTCGGCGAAATCTTTCGCCGCATTGACATCATCAAGCCCTCGGTCCAGGCCGTAGTTAGCCAGAATCAGGTCATATACGCTGACCACCAGGCCGCTTTCGCCACTGGCCAGCGTCAGCTGTTTCACCGGGAGCGGATGAAGGGTTACCGGTGCCTGCGGCACGCTGCGGAAATGCGGGTTTTCATTGCCGCCGAAGTAGGGGAAGGCGACTGACGCCACGCTGTCGCGAATATCCAGCAGAGACAGCGTGAGCTCCACCGTTTTGCCGTCAGCCAGCGGTTCGAGATTCCATTTCCCTTTTTCGCCCCAGCGAAAGCCGATGGAACCGTTTGGCGCCACCAGTTCGCCGTCGGCGTTGCAGGCGACGGTTTTCCATTCCGGGTTATTCGTTTCGCCCAGTCCATCCAGCAGGTCGGAGGCGCGCAGCATGCGGCCTGGCACATAGCTGCCATCGTCGCGCGGCTCAAGCATCACCAGCATCGGCATGTCGGTATAGGTGCGGCAGTAGTTAAGAAAGTAATCGCTCGGGTTATCAAGGTGGAAGGCTTTGAGGATGACGTGGCCCATGGCCATCGCCAGCGCGCTGTCGGTACCTTGCTTCGGCGCCAGCCAGTGGTCGCACAGTTTGGCCACTTCCGAATAGTCCGGGGTGATGGCGATGGTTTTCGTGCCTTTGTAGCGTACTTCGGTGAAGAAGTGGGCGTCCGGGGTCCGGGTCTGCGGCACGTTGGAGCCCCAGGCGATGATATAGCTGGCGTTGTACCAGTCGGCGGATTCCGGCACGTCGGTCTGCTCGCCCCAGGTCATTGGCGAGGCCGGGGGCAGATCGCAGTACCAGTCGTAGAAGCTGAGGCAGGTGCCGCCGATAAGGGATAAATAGCGGGTACCCGCCGCGTAGGAGACCATCGACATCGCCGGGATCGGCGAGAACCCGGCGACACGGTCCGGGCCGTAGTGTTTGATAGTCCAGACGTTGGCGGCGGCGATGAGCTGATTCAGCTCTTTCCAGCTGGAGCGGACAAAGCCGCCTTTGCCGCGCGCCGCTTTATAGCTGGTGGTTTTGGCCGGATCCTGCATGATGCTATCCCAGGCCTGCACCGGGTCGGGAAACTGCGCCAGTGCTTCGCGCCACAACGCAATCAGCCGTTTACGCGCCAGCGGGTACTTCAGACGGTTGGCGCTATAGAGATACCAGGAGTAGCTGGCGCCTCGCGGGCAGCCGCGTGGTTCATGGTTCGGCAGATCCGGGCGGGTACGCGGATAATCGGTCTGCTGGGTTTCCCAGGTCACCAGACCGTTTTTGACATAAATTTTCCAGCTGCAGGAGCCGGTGCAATTCACGCCGTGGGTGGAGCGGACAATTTTGTCGAACTGCCAGCGTTGACGGTAGCTGTCTTCCCAGTCACGGTTGTTGTTGTAGACCTGACCGTGGCCGTTGGCAAAGGTTTCGCCTTTCTGCTTAAAGTAGCGAAAGCGATCCAGTAGTTTACTCATGACATTTCTCCTGCTCCGATAAAGTCCGGCATCGTGCCACCCGGCCGGATGAGCGAACGAACGCGTACGCCGGATAAGGCGGAAGCCGCCATCCGGCAGATAAATCGTTATGGTTAAGCGGGTTTACGTCGGCCGTAGACCAGCCAGGTCACCAATACGCAAACCACGTAAAAAACGAAGAAGACCTTCATCGCCCCGACCGGCGAACCGGTCATCGCCAGCGAGGTGCCGAAGGCTTTCGGGATAAAGAAGCCGCCGATGGCGCCAATTGCCGAGATAAAGCCCAGCGCGGCAGCGGTATCGGTCACGGCTTCATGCTGCGCTTCTTCTTCGCTGCCGCCGCGCTGCCTCACGCTCTCGATGGTGAGCTGACGGAAGATGACGGCGATCATCTGGAAGGTGGAGCCGCTGCCGAGCCCGGCGGTTAAGAACAGCCCCATAAACACCACGTAGAAGGCGAGGAAGCTGCCGGATCCGCTGCCCGGCAGGGTGAGGAACAGCAGACCGGTAAAGAGCGCCATCAGCACGAAATTGACCAGCGTCACCCGCACACCGCCCAGACGGTCGGAGATGATCCCGCCGAACGAGCGCGCTAGCGCGCCAATAAACGGTCCAAAGAAAGCCAGCTTGAGAATGTCGACCGCAGGAAACTGGGTTTTCGCCAGCATGGCGAAGCCGGCGGAGAAGCCGATAAATGAGCCGAAAGTCGCCAGATAGAGCAGGCTCAACAGCCACATATGCGGGCGCTTGAGTACGGGAAGCTGATCGCGAATCGAGGCCTTCGAACTGGCGATATCATTCATACCGAACCAGGCGGCAGCGGTGGCAAGCAGCAGGAGGGGTACCCAGACGAGCGCCGCATTACTCAGGGCCATGGTCGAGCCATCGGGCTGGGTGACGCCATGGACGCCGAGGAAGGTGAAGATCGGCAGGAAGATCACCGCCGGGGCGACCATCTGCATCACGCTGACCCCGAGATTGCCCAGGCCGCCGTTGACCCCCAGCGCGCTGCCCTGTTTGGCTTTGGGAAAAAAGAAACTGATATTTCCCATACTGGAAGCAAAATTAGCCCCGGCAAAACCGCACAGCAGCGCAATAACAATAAATACCCAGAATGGAGTAGCACTATTCTGGATCGCCACGCCTAACCAAATACAAGGCACAATTAGGATCACTGTACTTAATACGGTCCAGTAGCGCCCGCCGAAGAGGGGTACCATAAAGGAGTAGGGGACCCGTAATATCGCGCCGGAAAGTGAAGGAAGTGCGGTTAATAAAAAAAGCTGGTCGGTAGTGAAATGAAAACCGACCTTATTAAGGTTGACCGCCACGGCGCTGAATAACATCCATACGCAGAAGGCAAGTAGTAAGCAGGTGACTGATATCCAGAGGTTTCTTCTCGCAATGGCCTGACCCTTGTTTTCCCAGAAGGCCTTATTTTCTGGCCGCCAGTTTTTCAAAAGGTAATGATTATCTTTCTCATTTTGTACCGACATATTGCCCTCTAATTGCCCGGAATGGAGTAAATAAATAAGGTCAACAGCTGAATACAAGGTGACGGTGAATAACCCTTAATTGGCGTTATCTAAAAAGCGTAGATAAAAAAAACGTGCTGTCGGAGAGCACGTGGAGAGCGTAGCGGGATTAATTGTTACTAAATGTAAAATTTAACTAAAATAACTCCAGCGTAATCATCTTATTGACGTAACGGCTAAACGCCGTCTCGTCCAGGGTTTGGGTGCCGAGGGCGTAAATCCCGTCGAGGCCGCACACCAGGGCGATAAAACGCCAGGCGATATCCACCGGCGGCTCGCTCGAGTGAAACTCTCCGCAGGCGAGACCCTGTTCCACGATCGCCACGGTCTCGGCATGCCACATGGTCATGGTCAGCAGGTAGGCCGCTTTGATGTCCGGGTCGCTGTCGGCCAGAACCTGGCCCTCCCGCCACAGGCGGATATAGGGTTCCAGCCGGCCATCCTCGCTGCCGATCATCGAGAATAACCGTTCGCGCCAGCTGGCATCCTCCGCCACCAGCGGCATGTCGAGCATCTCGCGGATAAGACGGATGAACACCTGGGACTTCAGCTCGCCAATGGAGGCGAAGTGGTGGTGCAGTTGTCCGGCGGCCACCTGCGCCTCGCGGGCGATCTGCCGGACGGTCATGGCGCTGAAGCCGCCGCGCAGCGCCAGACGCATGGCGGCCTGCATAATTCCTTCCCGTCGCTCATCCCGCTGTAAATAGTGCATAGAACCCCGCTGATATCTGGCTTTGGCCGAGTGTAACAAAAAGTTGGACATGTGTTCAACAATCCGGCAGGATCGCCATCCTGGACATGTGTCCAAGTTCTAACATTGAGGTACACGCTATGTCACGGCAATGGATGACGCTGATGGCGATTTTGCTGGTTTATATTCCGGTGGCGATTGACGCCACGGTGTTGCATGTGGCCGCGCCGACCCTCAGCGTCGCGCTGGGCAGCAGCGGCAATGAGCTGTTGTGGATCATTGATATCTATTCATTGGTGATGGCCGGGATGGTGCTGCCGATGGGCGCCCTTGGCGATAAAATCGGCTTTAAACGTCTGCTGCTGCTCGGCAGCGCTATTTTTGGCATCGCCTCGCTGTGCGCCGCGCTGTCGCCGACCGCCCTGACGCTGATTGCCTCCCGCGCCCTGCTGGCGGTGGGGGCGGCGATGATCGTTCCGGCGACGCTTGCCGGGATCCGCAGCACCTTCGCCGAGGCCAGCCAGCGCAATATGGCGCTGGGGCTGTGGGCGGCGGTGGGCTCCGGCGGCGCGGCCTTTGGCCCGCTGGTGGGCGGCATGCTGCTGGAGCATTTCTACTGGGGATCGGTGTTCCTGATCAACGTGCCGATTGTGCTGGTGGTTATCGCCATTAACGCGAAAGTGGTGCCGCGCCAGCCCGCGCGCCGCGACCAGCCGCTGAACCTGCTGCAGGCGCTCATTTTGATTGCGGCGATCCTGATGCTGGTGTTTAGCGCCAAATCGGCCCTGAAGGGCCAGCTGGCGCTGTGGCTCACCGCGCTGGTGGCGATCGGCGGGGCGGCGATGCTGACCTGGTTTATCCGCAAACAGCTGTCGGCGGCCCGGCCGATGGTGGATATGCGCCTGTTCACCCATCGTATTATTTTAAGCGGGGTGATGATGGCGATGACGGCCCTGATTACCCTGGTGGGTTTTGAGCTGCTGATGGCGCAGGAGCTGCAGTTTGTGCATCAGAAAACGCCGTTCGAGGCGGGGATGTTTATGCTGCCGGTGATGGTGGCCAGCGGCTTTAGCGGGCCGATTGCCGGGATGCTGGTGTCGAAGCTCGGACTGCGCGAGGTGGCTACCGGCGGGATGTTGCTGAGCGCCTTCAGCTTTCTGGGCCTGGCGCTGACCGATTTCAGCACTCAACACTGGCTGGCCTGGGGGCTGATGACGCTGCTGGGCTTTAGCGTCGCCAGCGCGCTGCTGGCCTCCAGCTCCGCCATTATGGCGGCGGCGCCGAAGGAGAAAGCGGCGGCGGCCGGGGCGATCGAAACCATGGCCTATGAGCTGGGCGCCGGCCTCGGCATTGCGCTGTTCGGCCTGATCCTCACCCGCAGCTACAGCGCCAGCATTGTGCTACCGTCCGGGCTGAATGAGACGATGGCGCAGCAGGCGTCGTCATCGATCGGCGAGGCGGTCAGCCTGACCCAGGCGCTGCCCGCCGGGGTGGCGGAGGCGCTAATGGCGGCGGCGAAGGCGGCCTTTACCCAGGCGCACAGCCTGGTGCTGGCGACAGCGGGGGTCATGCTTCTGCTGCTGGCCGCCGGGATCTGGCGCAGTCTCGCCACGGCGACGAAGCCGCAGTCGGCGCTATAGCTGTAGCGACAGGTCCATCGCCGCGCGACGTAGCGGGGCGAGGGCCTTCTCTTTTAACGCCGCGGCGCTGACCGTCGCGGCCGGCACTCCGACATTCAGCGCGGCCACCACCTGGCCATGACGCGACAGCACCGGCACCGCCAGCGAGCACAGGCCCACCTCTATCTGGCGGTCGGCGAGGGCATAGCCCTGCATGCGCACCCGATCAATCTCCGCGCGTAGCCCGGCCATATCGCACAGGGTGTGTGGGGTGTAGCGAATGAGCACAGCGCGTGACAGTGTCACCTCCAGCTGCTCCTCCGGCAGCGCGCTGAGCAATACGCGACCCATCGACGTCGCCCACGCCGGCAGACGGCTGCCGCGTCCGAGATCGACGCTCAGTAAATTATTCACCGCGGCGCGGGCGATATAGAGCACGTTATCCCCATCGAGCGTTGCCGCCGAACAGGATTCGCCGAGGGCTTTGCCGAGGCTATCCAGCGCCGTCTGCGCCACTTTCGCCAGCGGGGTGCCGGCGAGATAGGCATGGCCCACCGCCAGCACCCGGGGCAACAGCTCATAATGGCGGCCATCCGGGCTATGGACCATGCCCAGCGCGGCGAGGGTATACAGGCAGCGGCGTACCGCCGCGCGGGAAATTTGCGTTTTCTGGCTTAACTGGGAAATGGTCAGCCGCTGACGCTGCGGGGTAAAGGCGTTAAGCACCTCCAGCCCGCGAGCCAGAGACAGCATAAAGTTGGGATCGTGCTCGGCCTGCCTGGCGCTTAGGGTGGTGGGGGTATGGTCACGCATAGATTCCCTCTCCGTTGCATTGCAAAGCTCACGGGGCATCACTATACCGTGCGCAAACCGCACCGTCCTGAATTGTGCCGGTTTTACCACCGCGATCACATTATTAACCGCCTTTTAACAAACGTGCCGATAATCGCACAACATTTCGATTATCGCCGTTGACCACCCGCCAGACCGAACCCTATTGTCAATGGCACAGCCCTCCCCGTTATGGATGTGGGTACAAAAAGTTATACATCTCATCAGGAAGCGAAAATGACTGCCACCGTAGAAGGTATTGAGAGCTGGATTGTGGATGTCCCAACCATCCGGCCACATAAATTGTCGATGACCACCATGGGATGTCAGACGCTGGTGATCGTGCGCCTTACTCGCTCCGACGGCATCTGCGGCATTGGCGAGGCCACCACCATCGGCGGCTTGAGCTATGGCGTCGAGAGCCCGGAGGCTATCTCGTCGGCGATAACGCATTACCTGACGCCGCTGCTGCTGGGGCAACCGGCCGATAACCTGAATGCGCTGACCGCCCGCATGAACAGCGCCGTTAAAGGCAACACCTTTGCGAAGTCCGCCATTGAAACCGCACTGTTGGATGCGCAGGGCAAAGCGCTGGGCCTGCCGGTGTCGGCGCTACTCGGCGGCGCGCTGCAAACGTCCTTGCCGGTGCTGTGGACGTTAGCCAGCGGCGATACCGCAAAAGATATTGCCGAAGGGGAAAAATTGTTAGCAGAGGGCCGTCATCGGGCGTTTAAGCTGAAAATTGGCGCCCGCGAATTAGCTACCGACCTGCGCCATACCCGCGCCATTGTGGAAGCGTTAGGGGATCGCGCCAGCATCCGCGTCGACGTCAACCAGGCCTGGGACGCCGCGACCGGCGCGAAAGGCTGCCGCGAGCTGGCGGCGATGGGCGTCGACCTCATCGAACAGCCGGTCAGCGCCCACGACAACGCGGCGCTGGTGCGGTTGAGCCAGCATATAGAAACCGCGATCCTCGCCGACGAAGCGGTAGCCACCGCTTACGATGGCTATCAACTGGCGCAGCAGGGCTTTACCGGCGCCTACGCGCTGAAAATAGCCAAGGCCGGCGGACCGAACAGCGTACTGGCGCTGGCTCGCGTCGCCCAGGCGGCGGGGATTGGCCTGTATGGCGGCACCATGCTGGAGGGGACCGTGGGGACTGTCGCCTCGCTGCACGCCTGGTCGACACTGCCTCTGCAGTGGGGCACCGAGATGTTCGGCCCGCTGTTGCTGAAAGACGATATCGTCAGCGTACCGCTCTCCTTTGCCGACGGCGAGGTGGCGCTCCCGCAAACCCCGGGTCTTGGCGTCGAGCTGGATGAAGACAAACTGCGTTTTTACACCCGCCAGGCGTAGCGGGTAACAGGAGAAACACATGCTATTTAAAGTGGAGATGACCGTGAATATTCCGCTTGGTTTTCCCGTCGCCGAAGCGGAGGAAATAAAGCAACGCGAAAAAGCCTATTCACAACAATTACAGCGGGAAGGCAAATGGCGACATATCTGGCGCGTCGCCGGTCTTTACGCCAATGTCAGTATTTTCGATGTCAACGATGCCGAAGAGTTACATCAAATATTAATGGGATTGCCGCTGTATCCTTTTATGGATATTCGCGTCGAGGCGCTGTGCCGTCATCCCTCGTCTGTTCGTGACGACGATAGCTAATAATAATAACACCTGACCTCATGCCGGGGTGACCCGGAAATACCCTACAACGATAAGAGAGAATAATGATGAGTAATGCTTTCGTACAACAAGAAGCCGTGCAGAAATTATTACGTGAAGGCGCGGGTTTACATGTCCCTGACGGTAACGAACGTTTTAAAGCCATTATTCACCGTCTGCTGGAGAATATCTGTACGCTGATCGACGACTATAACGTCACCGAAGAAGAGTTCTGGCATGCGGTGAACTATCTGCATGCGCTGGGCGGCCGTCAGGAGGCGGCGCTGCTGGCGGCGGGACTGGGTCTGGAGCATTTCCTCGACCTGCGTCAGGACGCCATTGACGCGGCGGCGCGCCGGGAAACCGGCACCCCGCGCACCATCGAAGGGCCGCTGTATGTGGCCAATGCGCCGCTGGCCGACGGCCACGCCCGGATGGATGATGGCGCCGACGCCGGGGAAGTGATGTGGCTGCATGGCCAGGTCAACGATACCGAGGGCCGGCCGGTGGCCAACGCCATTGTCGATATCTGGCACGCCAACACCCTCGGCAATTACTCCTTCTTCGACCCGAGCCAGAGCGAATACAACCTGCGCCGGCGGATCCGCACCGGCGCCGATGGCCGCTACAGCGTCCGCAGCATCCTGCCATCCGGCTACGGCTGTCCGCCGGATGGCCCGACGCAGAAGCTGCTGGATCGGTTAGGCCGCCATGGCAACCGTCCGGCGCACATTCACTTCTTCGTCTCCGCGCCGGGGCATAAACATCTCACCAGCCAGATCAACCTCAGCGGCGATAAATACCTGTGGGATGATTTTGCCTTTGCCACCCGCGACGGCCTGATTGCCGACCCGATCAAAGTGACGGACCGCGAGACTATCGCGATGCGCGACCTTGAGGGAGAGCACACTGAGGTCTGTTTTGATTTCACCCTCTGTAAAGCGCTCAGCGCCGACGAAGAGCAGCGCGGCGCCCGCCTGCGCGCCAAAGCGTAATCTGCTGTAACGGCCCCGGGCACGCGGTTGCCCGGGCCAGACATTGCACCTGAAAGCAAACAATTCACCCGGTTTCTTTCATCCTGAATACTGCAGGAGGGACTGACTCATGCAAAAAACGCTATCAGCGCTTAAAGACAAAATTAACAACGCCTTAATTGTCGATCGTGAAAACCATATTTACCGCTGCCACCGTTCGATATTTACCGACCCGCAGCTGTTTGAATTTGAAATGAAGCATATCTTTGAAGGTAATTGGGCGTTTCTCGCCCATGAAAGCCAAATAACCGAGCCGGGGGATTATTATACCCTGACGCTGGGGCGTCAGCCGGTCATTATTACCCGCGATAAAAAGAACGAGCTGCATGCGTTAATTAACAGCTGCGCCCATCGCGGCGCGATGTTATGTCGACGGAAAACCGGGAATAAAAACTCATTTACCTGTCCGTTTCACGGCTGGACCTTCAGCAATAATGGCAAACTATTAAAAGCCAAAGATGAAAGCACCGGCGGCTATCCTGACACCTTCAAACAGGAAGGATCGCACGACCTGCAAAAGCTGCCGCGTTTTCAGTCCTATCGCGGTTTCTTATTCGGTAGCCTCAATGCCGACGTGCAGCCGCTGGAAGCCTATCTCGGGGAAACCTGCAAAATCATCGATCTGATCGTCGACCAGGCGCCGGAGGGGCTGGAGGTGCTCAAGGGATCGTCGAGCTATGTGTACGAGGGCAACTGGAAGCTGGGCGCAGAGAACGGCGCTGATGGCTACCACGTGAGCGTGGTGCACTGGAACTATGCCTCCACCATGTCGCGGCGCAATTATGAAGCGGAAGGCACCCATGCGGTGGACGCCAACGGCTGGTCAAAAAGCCTCGGCGGCGGCTACGGATTTGATAACGGCCATATGCTGCTGTGGACCCGGGCGCTGAACCCGGAGGTGCGCCCGGTGTATGCCCACCGCGAGCGCCTGCAGGCGGAATTCGGCGAACTCCGCGCCGACCAGATGGTCAACGAAACCCGCAACCTGTGCCTGTACCCCAACGTCTATCTGATGGATCAATTCTCCACCCAGATCCGCGTCATTCGTCCGCTGGCGGTGGACAAAACCGAAGTCACTATCTGGTGCTTTGCGCCGAAGGGGGAATCCGACCAGGCGCGGGCCCTGCGCATCCGCCAGTACGAGGATTTCTTTAACGTCAGCGGGATGGGGACCCCGGACGACCTCGAAGAGTTCAGCGCCTGTCAGCGCGGCTATCTCGGCGAAAACCTGGCGTGGAGCGATCTCAGCCGCGGCGCGCTGCGCTGGGTCGACGGTCCGGATGAGCATGCGCAGCACGCCGGATTTCATCCGCGCTTAAGCGGCGTGAAATCGGAGGACGAGGCGCTGTATATCGCCCATCACCATCACTGGCAGACGCTGATGCTGGCGGCGATTGAACAAGAGCAGCAACGCTATGACCAGTCGATCACCCAGCGCGTGGAGGTGGCCTGATGCTGAACCTCGAACAGGTACGCCAGTTTCTCTACTACGAAGCCCGTCTGCTGGATGATCGTCAGTGGGATGAATGGCTCAGCTGCTACAGCCCGCAGGTCGTCTACTGGATGCCGGCGTGGGGCGACGATGACCAGCTGACGCGCGATCCGCAAAAAGAGATTTCGCTGATCTACTATCCCAACCGCGAAGGGCTGGAGGATCGCGTCTACCGCATTAAAACCGAGCGCTCAGGGGCCAGCACGCCGGAGCCGCGAACCACCCATATCATCAGCAACGTCGAGCTGCTGGGGGAGAACGATGAAGGGCTGGAGGTGCGTTACAGCTGGGTGACCTGGAGCCACCGCTATCAGCACACCGACGCCTTTTTCGGCGCCACCTGCTGCACGCTGACCGAGCAGGACGGCAGACCGCAGATCGTGCGCAAAACCGTGCGCCTGAATAACGATTATATCCGTCAGGTGATCGACGTTTACCACATTTAAGAGGCGCTTATGACCTTCACTATTGCTCTTAATTTTGAGGACGGTATTACCCGCTTTATTCAATGCCATGCCGGAGAGAAAGTCCTGGATGCCGCCTATCGGCAGAAGGTGAATTTGCCGATGGACTGCTCGGACGGCGTGTGCGGCACCTGCAAATGCCACTGCGCCAGCGGGGAATACGCTCTCGGCGACGAGTATCTCGACGAAGCGCTAAGCGACGAGGAAGCGCAGGCCCGCCAGGTGCTGACCTGTCAGATGGTGCCCACCAGCGACTGCGTAATCGATGTGCCAGTGGCTGCCGCCCAGTGTAAAACCGCCCTGACGAACACCGGGGCGCAGGTGCGGCAGGTGAATTGTCTGTCCGATACCGCCGTCGAGCTGGTGGTCGCCCTCGATGAACCGCTGGACTTCCTGGCGGGGCAGTACGTCAACATCCAGGTGCCAGGCACGCCGCACGTTCGCGCCTATTCCTTCAGCTCCCGCCCAGGCTCGGCAGAAGGACGTTTCCTGATCCGTAACGTGCCCGGCGGCATGATGAGCCAGTGGTTAACCCGGCAGGCGCGGCCCGGCGATCGCCTGATCCTCAGCGGCCCGATGGGCAGCTTCTATCTGCGCCATGGCGAACGTCCGCTGCTGATGCTGGCCGGCGGTACCGGGCTGGCGCCGCTGCTCTCCATGCTCGAGACCCTGCAGACGCAGAACAGCTCGCGCCCGGTGACCCTGCTGTATGGCGTCACGCGCGACGGCGACCTGGTGAAGACCGAGGCGCTGGAGGCATTCCGTCAGCAGTTAACCCACTTTCGCTGGCTGCCGGTGGTGGCGGAGGAAAACAGCGCCTGCCCGCAGCGCGGCTTTGTCACCGATCATCTTGACGACGCCATGCTGAATAATGGCGAGGTCGATATCTACCTTTGCGGCCCGCCGCCGATGGTCAACGCGGTCGCCACGGCGCTGCGCGAGCGAGGGATCGCCCCGGCGGGCTTCTGGTACGAGAAATTTATCGCCAGCCAGAGCGCGGCGGCATAAGGAGGAAGTATGCGTTTTCGCGATAAAGTGGTCGCCATCACCGGCGCGGCCCAGGGCATTGGCCGCCAGACCGCGGAGCAGGCGGCTGCGGAAGGCGCGGCTCTGCTGCTCATCGATCGCGCGCCCTGGGTGCGCGAGCTGGCGGCGACCCTGGCGCAGTCCGGCAGTCAGGTGCTGGCGCTGGAGGCGGACCTGGAACAGTGGCCGAGCGCCGAGCAGGCATTTGCCGACGGGGTCGCGCATTTTGGCCGCATCGATGTGCTAATCAATAACGTCGGGGGGACCATCTGGGCGCGGCCGTTTGCCGAATACCAGCCGGACCAGATTGAGAAAGAGATCCGCCGCTCGCTGTTTCCCACCCTGTGGGGCTGCCGCGCGGCGCTGCCCTGGATGCTCAAGCAGGGCAAAGGCAGCATCGTCAACATCTCATCGGTGGCGACGGCGGGGGTCAACCGGGTGCCTTACTCGGCGGCGAAAGGCGGCGTCAATGCGCTGACCCGGTCGATCGCCATGGAGTACAGCGGCAGCGGCATCCGCATCAATGCCGTCGCGCCGGGCGGGACGGAGGCGCCGCCGCGCCTGACGCCGCGTAACGACGAGCAGCCCGGTGAGCAGGAGAAGGCGTGGTATCAGCAGGTGGTCGATCAGACGGTGGCCAGCAGCCTGATGCACCGCTACGGCACGCTGGCGGAACAGGCGAATGCGATCCTGTTCCTCGCCAGCGATGAGGCCAGCTATATCACCGGCGTGACCCTCCCGGTGGCGGGCGGCGATCTCGGCTAACGGCGGGTCGCGTACCAGCAGAGCAGGGAGCCGAGACACACCATCCCGGCCCCCTGCCAGAAGGGCCACGATAGCGCGGCGCTAAGCAGGATCGCCGCCAGCGCGGAGGAGAGCACCGGCGTGAAGTAGGAGGCCGCCGCCAGCAGGCTGACGTTGCCGTGGAGGATCCCCACGTTCCACGCGGCGTAGGCCAGACCGAGCGCCACCGCTACCGTCAGCAGCTTGATGCTGACCGGCCAGCTGAAGACCATCGGCGGCTGCGGCGTGGCGAGAAACTTCAGCCACAGCGTCAGCGCGGTTAACAGGACGAACAGGGTAATGGCATTTTTGCCGCGGGCATATTTGGCCGTCACCGTGCAGTAGGCCGCCCAGATAAAGGCGCCGATAAAGGCCAGCAGATAGCTGAGCGGACTGGAGATGACGTTGCTGATAATCTCGTCCAGCTGCAGGCCGTGCTCACCCCCCAACACCCAGCCGACGCCAAGCAGGGCGAGAAGCAAACCGGGGATCACCAGCCAGCTGCTTTTCTGACCATTAAACAGGATGGCGAACAGAATGGTCAGGCTGGGCCACAGGTAATTGACCATCCCCACTTCAATGGCCTGCTGACGGCTGGCGGCATAGCCCAGGGATAGCGCGAGGCAGATTTCATAGCTGACGAACAGCGCGCTGCCGGCCAGCAGATAGCGGCGCGGGATCTGGCGCAGGTTAGGGAAACCGACGGTAAAAATCAGCAGCAGGCCGCTGAGGCTGTAAATCATCGCTGCGCCGCCGACCGGTCCCAGTCCTTCGCTGACGCCGCGAATCAATCCGACCATGGTGCTCCATAAAATAATGGCGGCGAAGCCGATGGTCGTGGCTCTCTTTTTCTCCATGCTTATCCTGAGGGTTACGCAAATGCAGCCGGCATATATATCATCTTTTTACCGCCGCGGGGCGAAATTTTCCGCCATGGGTAACCCCTAGGGATTAGTGAAAACGGCCGCGGCTGGCGATTAAGGGGGCGTTGGTTTTGCTCCTTGATTTGACGCAAATTTTCCCGGGATTTTGCTGTTAGTTTCCTCCGCGCGATGAATCAACATCCTGCATGGAGGAATGCAATGGACGTCAGCCGCAGAAAGTTCTTTAAGATCTGCGCAGGCGGTATGGCCGGAACCACAGCTGCCGCCCTGGGCTTTGCCCCCAAAATGGCGCTGGCTCAGGCACGCAACTACAAATTGCTGCGTGCGAAAGAGATCCGCAACACCTGCACTTACTGCTCCGTTGGCTGCGGGCTATTAATGTATAGCCTCGGCGACGGCGCGAAAAACGCCAAAGAAGCGATTTACCATATTGAAGGGGATCCGGACCATCCGGTGAGTCGCGGCGCGTTATGCCCGAAAGGCGCCGGCCTGCTGGACTATGTCCACAGCGACAACCGCCTGCGCTACCCGGAATACCGCGCGCCGGGATCTGATAAATGGCAGCGACTCTCCTGGGATGAAGCCTTCAGCCGCATCGCCCGGCTGATGAAAGCCGACCGCGACGCCAACTTTATGGAAAAGAACGAACAGGGCGTGACGGTTAACCGCTGGCTTTCCACCGGCATGCTGTGCGCTTCGGCAGCAAGTAATGAAACCGGCATGCTGACGCAAAAATTTGTGCGTTCGCTCGGCATGCTGGCGGTAGACAACCAGGCACGCGTCTGACACGGACCAACGGTAGCAAGTCTTGCTCCAACATTTGGTCGCGGTGCGATGACCAACCACTGGGTGGATATCAAAAACGCGAACGTCGTGGTGGTGATGGGCGGCAACGCCGCGGAAGCCCACCCGGTGGGATTCCGCTGGGCGATGGAAGCGAAAAACAACAACGACGCCACGCTTATCGTTGTCGACCCGCGCTTTACGCGTACGGCGTCGGTGGCGGATATCTATGCGCCGATTCGCTCCGGTACCGACATTACCTTCCTGTCGGGAGTCCTGCTGTACCTGATCGAACATAACAAAATCAATGCCGAGTACGTGAAGCACTACACCAACGCCAGCCTGCTGGTGCGGGATGATTTTGCCTTCGAAGAGGGGCTGTTCAGCGGCTATGATGCGGACAAACGCCAGTATGATAAATCGTCCTGGAACTACCAGTTCGATGAAAACGGCTACGCCAAACGCGATGAGACGCTCAGCCATCCGCGCTGCGTGTGGAACCTGCTGAAGCAGCACGTTTCCCGTTACACGCCGGAGGTGGTCGAAAACATCTGCGGTACGCCGAAAGCGGACTTCCTCAAGGTGTGCGACGTGCTGGCCTCAACCAGCGCCGCCGATCGCACCACCACTTTCCTGTATGCCCTGGGCTGGACGCAGCACACCGTCGGCGCGCAGAACATTCGCACCATGGCGATGATCCAGCTGCTGCTCGGCAATATGGGCATGGCCGGCGGCGGCGTGAATGCCCTGCGCGGTCACTCTAACATTCAGGGACTGACCGATCTTGGCCTGCTGTCCACCAGCCTGCCGGGCTACCTGACGCTGCCTTCTGATAAGCAGCCGGATCTGCAGACGTATCTGACGGCCAACACGCCAAAAGCGACCCTGCCGGACCAGGTGAACTACTGGAGCAACTACCCGAAATTCTTTGTCAGCCTGATGAAGTCCTTCTACGGCGAGGCGGCGCAAAAAGAGAACGACTGGGGCTTTGAGTGGTTGCCAAAGTGGGACCAGGCTTACGACGTGATCAAATACTTCAACATGATGGATAACGGCAACGTCACCGGCTATATCTGCCAGGGCTTTAACCCGGTGGCGTCGTTCCCGGACAAAAACAAAGTGGTTCGCAGCCTGAGCAAGCTGAAGTATATGGTGGTTATCGACCCGCTGGTCACCGAAACCTCGACCTTCTGGCAAAACCACGGCGAGTCGAACGATGTCGACCCGGCAGCCATTCAGACCGAAGTCTTCCGCCTGCCGTCCACCTGCTTTGCCGAAGAGGACGGTTCGATCGCTAACTCTGGCCGCTGGCTGCAGTGGCACTGGAAAGGTCAGGATGCCCCAGGTGAAGCACGTAACGACGGCGAGATCCTGGCCGGGATTTACCATCGTCTGCGCGAACTGTACCGCACCGAAGGCGGTAAAGGCGCTGAGCCTCTGCTGAAGATGAGCTGGCGCTATGAACAGCCGGATCGCCCCGAGTCTGAAGAGGTCGCGAAAGAGAACAACGGCTACGCGCTGGCAGATCTTTACGATCAACATGGCGCTTTGCTGGCGAAAAAAGGGCAACTGCTCAATAGCTTCGCGCTGCTGCGCGATGACGGCACCACCGCGTCGTCTTGCTGGATCTACAGCGGCAGCTGGACGGAGCAGGGCAACCAGATGGCGAACCGCGATAACGCCGACCCGTCGGGTCTGGGCAATACGCTGGGCTGGGCCTGGGCGTGGCCGCTCAATCGCCGGGTGCTCTATAACCGCGCGTCAGCCGACATCAACGGCAAGCCGTGGGATGCGAAGCGGATGCTGATCCAGTGGAACGGCAGCAAGTGGGTCGGGAATGATATTCCGGACTTCAATACCGCGCCGCCGGGGAGCAACACCGGGCCGTTTATCATGCAGCAGGAGGGGCTGGGTCGTCTGTTCGCGCTGGATAAGCTGGCGGAAGGGCCGTTCCCGGAACACTACGAGCCGATGGAAACCCCGCTTGGCACTAACCCGCTGCACCCGAAGGTGGTCTCCAGCCCGGTGGTGCGTGTGTATGAAGAGGACGCCATTCGCTTAGGTAAGAAGGATAAGTTCCCGTACGTCGGGACCACCTATCGTCTGACCGAACACTTCCATACCTGGACCAAGCATGCGCTGCTCAATTCCATCGCGCAGCCGGAACAGTTTGTCGAAATCAGCGAAGGGCTGGCAAAAGCGAAAGGCATCGCCAACGGCGACCGGGTAAAAGTCAGCAGCCAGCGCGGCTTTATTCGCGCGGTGGCGGTGGTGACGCGCCGTCTGCAAACTCTCAACGTCAACGGCCAGCAGGTGGAGACCGTCGGGATCCCGCTGCACTGGGGTTTTGAAGGCGTGGCTCGCAAAGGCTATATCGCTAACACCCTGACGCCGAACGTCGGCGATTCCAACTCGCAAACGCCGGAGTACAAGGCGTTTCTGGTCAACATCGAGAAAGCGTAAGGAGCGATTCAATGGCGATGGAAACACAAGACATTATTAAACGCTCCGCGACCAACCCGATCACGCCCGCGCCGCGCGCGCGGGACCATAAGGCGGAAGTCGCCAAGCTTATCGATGTCTCCTCCTGCGTGGGCTGTAAAGCCTGCCAGGTGGCCTGCTCCGAGTGGAACGACATCCGCGATGAGGTGGGGCACTGCGTCGGGGTGTACGACAACCCGGCGGATCTCAGCGCTAAATCCTGGACGGTGATGCGCTTTAGCGAGACCGAACAGAACGGCAAACTGGAGTGGCTTATCCGTAAGGATGGCTGTATGCACTGCGAAGAGCCGGGCTGCCTGAAGGCCTGCCCGTCCGCCGGGGCGATTATTCAGTACGTCAACGGCATCGTCGATTTCCAGCAGGAAAACTGCATCGGCTGCGGCTACTGCATTGCCGGGTGTCCGTTTAACGTCCCGCGTCTCAATAAAGAGGATAACCGGGTCTATAAATGCACCCTGTGCGTGGACCGGGTCAGCGTCGGTCAGGAACCGGCGTGCGTGAAAACCTGTCCGACCGGCGCGATCCACTTCGGTACGAAGAAAGAGATGCTGGAGGTGGCCGAGGAGCGGGTGGCTAAGCTGAAAAAACGCGGCTATGCCAGGGCCGGGATTTACAACCCGCAGGGCGTCGGCGGCACCCATGTGATGTACGTCCTGCATCATGCCGACCAGCCCGAGCTTTATCACAAGCTGCCTGCTGCGCCGAAGATTGATACCTCGGTGGAGCTGTGGAAAGGGATCCTGAAGCCGCTGTCGGCGGCGGGCTTTATCGCTACCTTTGCCGGGCTTATCTATCACTACATCGGTATCGGGCCAAATAAGGAAGTTGACGACGACGAGGAGGAGCATGATGAGTAAATCGAAGATGATAGTGCGCACGACCTTTATCGATCGTGCCTGTCACTGGACGGTGGTGATCGCTTTCTTCCTCGTGGCGCTATCGGGTATTTCGTTTTTCTTCCCGACCCTGCAGTGGCTGACGGAAACCTTCGGTACCCCGCAGATGGGGCGTATTCTGCACCCCTTCTTCGGAGTGCTGATTTTTATCGCCCTGATGTTTATGTTCGTGCGTTTTGTCCATCACAACATCCCTGATAAACAGGATATCCCCTGGCTGAAAGGCATTGTGGAGGTGCTGAAAGGCAACGAGCATAAAGTGGCGCGGGTCGGTAAATATAACGCCGGGCAAAAGATGATGTTCTGGACCATCATGAGCATGATTTTTGTGCTGCTGGTGACCGGCGTGATTATCTGGCGTCCCTGGTTTGCCCACTATTTCCCGATTCAGGTGATTCGCTACAGCCTGTTAATTCACGCGACGTCGGCCATTATTCTGATCCACGCGATCCTTATCCATATGTATATGGCGTTCTGGGTGAAGGGGTCGATTAAGGGGATGATTGAAGGCAAGGTCAGCCGCCGTTGGGCGAAGAAACATCACCCGCGCTGGTATCGCGATGTGGAACGTCTGGAGGCGATCAAAGAGAGTCGCGAAGGGATGAAGTAAGCCGTCTGGCCAGGAGGCCCGCTCCAGTTTTGCTGGAGCGGGTTTATGTGTTAGTGATTAATGCGTCCATCGCTGATATCACGGTCGTTCTTTCTTTAGCCAAATTGCAGATAAAAATATTTTTTATCCAGCCTTTGCTTTGCCACGCTGGTGATTGCCGGCGCGTTGATGAACAGTTTCTCAAACTCCATATTAATAACCGGGGCGGCAGCATGATAATGGCCGGTCAAATGAGAATGATAGCTCAGCGGCACAATTAAACGTGTGCCAAGGTCATTAAAATAATCATGTTGGATTACCATTAAATAAGGTTGAAACGCATTGGTTCTCGATGATGGGTTACGAAAAATATCAAATTGTGCCGCCATTAAATCCCTCCGAAAAAAGGATCCTCTGACAACAACCCTGCACGGGCAGTGAACTCATTCAGTGCCTTAATGAATTCCTGGTCTTTTCGGCGTTTGTCCGCATCGACGATGGTAAGTGACTGGTTTTGCGGGTTAAACGTTGTTGTGCGATCGCGATTCTGTGACTTGTTAACGGCATTCTGTTTCATTATCTGCTCCTTGTTGTTGGCGAGCTGATTATCACGCGGTGTGCGATGAAAAGAAATACCTGGTTCGGATTTGTTTTTTATTTTGCGAGACAACTTCCAGAGGAAAGCAACCGCATGAAATATTCATGGTTATGGTAATAAACCCGGCGCTGGCATTAACCAGCGCGGCGGGAAATAATCAGAACTTCTCCGGAATAAAGCGGAAGGGGAAATTGGTCTGTTTCATTTTGCCCATTTTGCGCTTCGGCAGCGTGACATGCTCCACTGGCAAGGCTTCGTAGGGGATCTGTGACAGCAGGTGGGTGATGATATTCAGACGCACTCGCTTTTTATCTTCGGAGCGGGCGACGAACCACGGCGCCCAGGCGGTGTCGGTGGCGGCGAACATGGCGTCGCGGGCAGCGGTATATTCATCCCAGCGGTTGAAAGACTTGATGTCCATCGGCGAGAGCTTCCAGATCTTGCGCCCGTCGTCGATGCGATCCCGCAGGCGCCGCTCCTGCTCCTGCGGAGAGACCTCCAGCCAGTACTTGAGCAGGATAATGCCCGACTCGACCATGCCGCGCTCCACCATCGGCGCGCCGTCGAGGAACTTCTGCACTTCCTCCGGGGTACAAAAGCCCATCACCCGTTCGACGCCGGCGCGGTTATACCAGCTGCGATCGAAAATCACGATTTCGCCAGCCGCCGGGAGGTGCTTGATATAGCGCTGAAAATAGAGCTGACTTTTCTCGCGTTCGGTGGGCGAGGGTAAGGCGACGACCCGGAAGATCCGCGGACTGACGCGCTCGGTGATCGCCTTAATCGTGCCGCCTTTGCCGGCGCCGTCCCGGCCTTCAAAGACGATGCATACCTTCAGCCCTTTATGCACCACCCAGCGCTGCAGTTTTACCAGCTCAACGTGGAGCTTGCGCAGCGCCTTCTCGTACGCTTTATTGTCGAGCGGGGCGATCTTCACCGCCGCGTCGACAGGATGACCGCTTTTCTTATTACCCATCGCCATGCTCCGTGTTGCCGAGGTATCCCTTTGAAGTGTAATCCTTCACTGGCGTGGCGGTGGAAAATATTCGCGCCCGGGACGGGCTAGCGGGCGTTCCCCGCGGCAATGACTTCCAGCCCCACTCGCTGCCCCCATGACAGCTCCAGGGTGTTACCGTCCGGGTCGGCAAAGAAAGCGAAATAGCCCACAGGATCGCCCAGCTGCTCCGGTTCCCGGCGCAGAACGCCTTCCCGCCGCGCCTGGGCGACCTTCTCATCGATCTCCTCCTGGGTGGCGCAGGCGACGCCGAGATGGCCGAACGGACCCAGCGGCGTGTCGGCAGGGCCATCACTTTGCACCAGCACCAGGGCGAAAGGTCGGGTGCGATCGCTGAGCCACGCCACTTTACGCGCCGAGGGGAGGTTGGGTTCGCGCTGGTGAATAACGGTCATCGCCGTGTAGCGGGTATAAAAATCGATGCTGCTGGCCAGACAGCGGACGGTAAAGGCGACATGGGTAAAGCCAACATCAACATTTTGCATGGATGATTCTCCCGAGGTGAACGATGTCTCGACTTTACAACCTCAAGTTAACTTGAGATCAATCCACAATGTGTCCCTGCGTGCCCACCAATTTTTACAGGGAATTATCCACCGCCAGGCGCCTCTGCCGCCAGCAGGACCGCCAACGGCGGCGCTGGCGAGCGCATGAACGAATCAGGCCGTTGTATGGAGGATACTGTCGTCGGGCGTTTTTAGCTGGTGTGGCGAGGCGGGATGGTCAATAATGCCGGCCGTCTCTCAATACCCCTATAAGATGTATGAAAAAAACGATTTTTTCACTGGCGCTGGGCACTTTCGGACTCGGCATGGCGGAATTTGGCATTATGGGCGTGCTGCCGGACATGGCGCGCGATGTCGGGATTTCAATCCCCGCCGCCGGCAATATGATTGCCTGGTATGCCTTCGGCGTGGTGATCGGCGCGCCGATCATGGCGTTGCTCTCCAGTCGGTTTTCGTTGAAATCGGTGATGCTGTTTCTCGCCGCCCTGTGCATTCTCGGCAATACCCTGTTTACCTTCTCCAGCAGCTACGCCATGCTGGCGCTTGGCCGGCTGGTTTCCGGGTTTCCCCACGGGGCTTTCTTCGGCGTGGGGGCGATCATCCTGTCGAAAATCGCGCCGCCGGGGAGGGTGACCGCCGCGGTGGCGGGGATGATCGGCGGCATGACGGTGGCTAACCTGGTGGGCGTTCCCGGGGGCACCTGGCTTGGGCATCATTTTAGCTGGCGCTATACCTTCGCGCTTATCGCGGTGTTTAACGTCGCGGTGTTTATGGCCATCTTCTGCTGGGTCCCTACGCTGTATGATCGGGCCACCACCCGGCTGCGCGAGCAGTTCCGTTTCCTCGCTTCCCCGGCGCCGTGGCTGATTTTTGCCGCCACCATGTTCGGCAACGCCGGGGTGTTCGCGTGGTTCAGCTATATCAAGCCCTTTATGCTCAACGTTTCCGGCTTTGCCGAAAGCCGGATGATGCTGATTATGATGCTGGCGGGGCTGGGCATGGTGGTCGGCAACCTGTTCAGCGGCAAAATTTCCGGGCGCTACAGTCCGCTGCGCATCGCGGCCATCACCGACGGGGCGATCGCTGTGACGCTGCTGCTGATCTTTGCCTTCGGGGAGCATAAAATCGCTTCGCTGACGCTGGCGTTTTTCTGCTGTGCCGGGCTGTTCGCCCTGTCGGCGCCGCTGCAGATCCTGTTGCTGCAGAACGCCAAAGGCGGCGAGATGCTGGGGGCGGCAGGGGGGCAGATCGCCTTTAACCTCGGGAGCGCCATCGGCGCCTTCTGCGGCGGAATGATGATTGCCCAGGGCTTCGGCTGGAACAGCGTGGCGCTCCCCGCCGCCACGCTGTCGTTTCTGGCGATGAGCGCCTTGCTCATCTACGGCCGCCATCAACGCCGACAGGCTTGCTAACGATGCTTACTCACGCCAGGGCTCGCCGAGCGTCAGCATCAGCCGGTTGGCCCAGGCGAAAAAGGCCGCTGACTGCAGCAGATCCAGCTGGGCCAGAGTATCTAAGCCCTGTTCATCAAGCGCTGCCAGATGGCTGGCATTCAGCGCCGGCGGCGTCACCGATAGCGCGGCGGCGGCGTCGATTTCCGCCTGCCAGCGCGGCGACTGCCCGCCGCGCAGATCCTCTCCCGGCGTCACTGCCAGCAGCGTGTCGACGGCAGTCTCGTCCTTCGCCAGCTGCGCCGCTTTGCGGGCATGCACCGAGGCGCAGTAAATACAGCCGTTGATTTTACTGGCCACCGTGGCGGCCAGTTCACGTTCGGCGCGCGGCAATCCCCCCGGGGTATAGAAAATGCCTTTATCGGTCAGCGTCCGCTGCTCCAGCACCGGCTGGTTGCGCGCCAGCAGGCGGAAGTAGGGCGAATCGCTATGGCCATATTTGGCCAGAATCGCCTGTTCTTCAGCGCTAAATTCCGCCAACGGTTTATCCGCCAGCCAGGGTTCCCAGTGCAGCTCCTCGCGGGTGAAGCGCACCGGGGCCTCTTTGCCGCTCTGCGCGTGCGGGGTGGTGTGCCAGTACCCGGCCACCACCGGCGTGTCGGCGCTGACGATGGGCTGGTGGTTGAGCGCCCGCAGACCCAGCAGCAGGCGGCTCTGGAAGCTGACAAAGGCCACCAACTGCGCCAGGGTGACGATGCCCCGCAGGCTCCAGCCCGCGTTTGTCAGAACCTGCAGCGCGCCGGGTGTCGCTTCGACGGGGGTGAAGGTCAGCAGGCGGGCAAAGGCCAGCGCCGGAACCAGACGATCCGTGGTCGGATCGGCCAGGCCGAAGCCGGCATAGTGCGCCGCCAGCGCGTCCGCCTGATGGAGCTTCGCCACCTTTGCCGCCACCGCGAAGCGTTCATCGAGGGGAAAATCGGCGTCCTGCTGGCTGAACAGCACTTCATAACTTCCCTGCGCATGTCGGGTAGCGGCATCGCGGACTGCGCGCGCCTGGTCGAGCGGGGAACCGGCGGCGATCTCCGCCAGTTCGGCCAGAATATCCTGACTCAGCGTCATGGTGACTCCTTATCTGATGTGGGGGGCAATATGCTGAGCGATCAGCTCAATGGAACGCAGCGTATCCCGGTGCGAAGGCTCCACCGAGTGCACCTGGAACGAAACATCGGTGGCGCGGGCCAGCACGCTGTCCTGCGCCAGGGAGGCAATAACATGCTCAGGATCGCCCACGTGGGCATCCAGCTGTTGCAGATAGTCAGTGACACTGTCACCTTCTATCAGATGACCCGCAGCCCGGTACTGTGCAGCCTGCTTGCGCAGGCCGGGTTCGGCGATCTGCAGGGCGTTGGCGTGACTGTCGGCGACGAAGGCGGTGCGCGAAGCGAGGATCCGCGGCGCAACGCCGTCCGGCAGCGCCGCCAGGTAGGCGTCGACGATCGGGTTCTGAATGGCGTCCAGCGGCAGGCGCGGCTCACCGGGCGGCCGGGGCTGCGTGCGCGACAGCATCAGCCCGTGCCCCGCCTGACCGGCGCGGATGGCGCCTTCCACCGAGAAGGTGGCGATCCAGATGCGCGCCGCCAGCTGCGGCGCGGGCGGATAGAGACGGTTGTCCGGGTGGCTGAGGGTGTCGCCGCGCCAGGCGCTGTGGATCAGGTGCAGATGGTCGGCAAACACCGCCCCGCGCTGCTCGCTGGTCAGGCCGAAGGGCAGAAACGACGTTGGCGTGCCGCCGGAACCAAATCCCACCTCCAGACGCCCGTCGGTGAGTAAATCCAGCACCGCCGCGTCTTCGGCGACGCGCAGCGGATTTTCCATGGGCAACGTGATAATCGCTGTGCCGAGGCGAATGCGGTCCGTCTGCGCCGCCACGTGGGCGAGAAACACCAGCGGGGAAGGCAGGCCGCCTTCCTGTTCATGAAAATGGTGCTGGGCAATCCATGCGCTGTCGAAGCCGACGCGCTCCGCGTGGCGGATCTGTTCGGCCGCCAGCCGGTAGCGCGTTTGTGCGGAGCCCTGATCGAGCAGACGGGTAAAAAAGCCGAGGCGTTTAGGCATTATGCGTTCTCCATGTGGGCCTGTGCCAGGCGTGGGGAAACCTGGGGAATGGCGGCGATCAGTTCGCGGGTGTAGGCCTGCTGCGGGGCGGCGAACAGGCGCCCAACGTCGCCATGCTCCACCACCTGGCCGGCGCGCAGCACTGTGACGCTGTCGGCAATCCGCCTCACCGTCGCCAGATCGTGGGTAATGAACAGGTAGCTCAGACCAAGCTGCTGCTGTAGCTGCTGCAGCAGGGCGAGGATCTGCGCCTGAACGGTGACGTCGAGCGCCGAGGTCGCTTCGTCAAGAACCAGTATCGCCGGCTCGAGGATCAGTGCCCGGGCAATCGCCACCCGCTGCCGCTGGCCGCCGGAAAGCTCCCGCGGCGTCCGCGACAGTAGCTCCGGGGCCAGCGCCACCCGGGCGGCGACGCTCTCCACACGCTGGCGACGCGTCGCCGCGCTGAGGCGCTCAAAGTTTTTTAACGGCTCTTCGATAATCGCAAACAGCGTCTGGCGCGGGTCGAGCGAAGCAAAGGGGTTCTGGTAGACGAACTGGATTTTGCGCCGCAGCTGACGCTGCGCCTCGCGGCTGAGATGCCCGGCGTCAATACCGTCGATGGTCACCTGTCCGGCGTCGGCGCGCTCGAAGCCCAGCAGGATCCGCGCCAGGGTGGTTTTCCCGGAGCCGGATTCGCCCACCAGCGCATGGGTGCTGCCGCGTCTGACCTCAAAGCTGACGCTGTCGAGCGCCTGCAGGGCCTGTTTGCCCAGCGAGAAGCGTTTGCTGATCCCTTCGACGCGAATGGCCGGCGTGGCCAGCGGACGGTGACGATCCGCCGTCAGCCTCAGCGGCGCGTCCTGCAGATCGTGGAGCAACTGGCGGGTGTAAGGGTGCTGCGGACGCCGGACAATCGCCTCGGTGGCGCCCTGTTCCTGAATCTCGCCCTGGCGAAACACCATGATCCGGTCGGCGCGTTCGGCGGCCAGCGCCAGATCGTGAGTGACAAACAGCACGGCGGTTCCCGACTCGCGCCGCAGGATGTCGAGCAGATCGAGAATGCGCTTTTGCACCGTAACGTCGAGGGCGCTGGTGGGCTCGTCGGCAATAATCAGATCCGGCTGCAGGGCGATGGCGATGGCGATCAGCACCCGCTGTTTCATCCCGCCCGACAGCTGATGCGGGTACTGGTCAAAACGCTGTTCCGGGTGGCTGAGCCCGACTTTAGCGAGCAGGTTGAGAACCTGCTGCCGGCGTTCGGCGGCGGAAAGGGACTGATGCAGCCGCAGGATCTCTTCCACTTGCTGACCAATGGTTTTTACCGGATTAAGCGAATTGCCGGGGTCCTGCGGCACCAGGCTGATGCTCACCCCGCGCAGGCGGTTCAGGCGTTTTGCCGACCAGTCGCTAATCACTTCGCCATTGAGGATAATCCGCCCGGCGTCGCGGCGGGCGTTATCCGCCAGCAGGCCGATAATGGCCTGCGCGGTCGTGGTTTTCCCCGAGCCGGATTCACCGACGAAGGCCAGCATTTCGCCGCGCTGAATGGAAAAGCTGACGTTATGCACCACTTCGCGCCATTCACCCCGCGACCGGTAGCTGATGCGCAGATCTTCAACAGACAGAACGTTCATGGACGTACTCCACTCCACTGGCGGCTAAGACGATTGGCGGCAAGGACCACCGCGACCACGGCGAGGCCGGGAAAGGTGGTCAGCCACCAGGCGGTCGACAGGTAATTACGACCTTCGGCGATCAGTAATCCCCACTCCGGGACCGGCGGCGGGGTGCCGTAGCCAAGGAAGCTGAGGGTGGCCAGCGCCAGCATCGCCTGACCAAACTGCAGCGTGGCGAAGGCGAGTACCGCGGTGAGCGAGTTGGGCAGGATATGACGCCAGAAGATGGCGAGAAAGGTGCCGCCGCTGCCCCGGGCCGCCTCGACGTAATCACTGTGGCGCACGCGCACCACCTCCGCACGCGCCAGGCGCGCGAAGCTGGCGATGGCCGCCACGCCGACCGCCACCGCCGCATTTACCGTGCCAAAACCCAGCAGAATGATCACCGTCAGCTGCAGCAGCAGGGAAGGGATAGCCAGCAGGACATCCACCAGGCGCATGATGGTCGATTCCACGCGGCCGGCCAGCGCCCCGGCGAGGGTGCCAAGGGCGGTGCCCACCACCAGACCGATGGCGACGGCGATCAGCGCCGCCGACAGAGAATGTACCGCGCCGTAAACCACCCGCGTCCACAGGTCGCGGCCCAGCTGGTCGGTACCCAGCCAGTGGTGCGCCTGTGGCGCCAGGCGCTGAGCGCCGGGGATCCCTTCCAGCGGGTTAGCGGAGGTAAACCACTGTGGGGCAAGGGCCATTAACAGGGCGGTGATCATCACCGCCCACGCCAGCCACAGGCCTGGCTGCAGACGCACTTTGCGCCACTCCGGGCGGCGGCGAACCGCGATGGCATAGTCGACCAGGCTCATTTCGCACCTCCGGTCTGTAATTGGAGTCGGGGATCCAGCCGCGGCATGACCAGGTCGACCAGCAGGTTGATCAGGACGAAACCGAGAGCCGAAATCATCACCACCGCCTGCAGTACGGCGATATCCTGGTTATTCACCGCCTGCTGGGTCAGCTGGCCGAGGCCGCTGCGGCCGAAGACGGTCTCGGTGATCAGCGCCCCGGCAATCAGCTCGCCCAGCAGCAGCCCGGCTATATTCAGCGCCGGCAGCAGGGCGTTACCCATCACATGGCGCCAGAGGACGCCGGTCTCGCTCATTCCCTTGGCGCGGGCGACCGCGACGAAGGGCTGAACCGCCACCTGATCCATGCTGCGCATCAGGATCTGCGCCAGCGGGGCGGAGATGGGCAGCGCGACGGCGATAACCGGTAAAATCAGCCCCTCCAGCGGACCGGGGTTGATCACCGGGATCCAGCGCAGCTGAAACGAAAAGAGCTGGATCAGGGCGATACCCAGCCAGAAGGTGGGCAGCGAGATAAACAGCACCGGCAGCGACTGCAGGAGGTTGCTGAGCCAGCGCAGCCCCGGCAGACGTGAGGCGAAAGCGAGGGCAAACGCCAGGATCACGGCCAGCAGGAAGGCCGGCAGGGCGAGGCTTAAGGTATCCGGCAGGTTGCTGGCAATCAGGCTACTGACCGCCAGACCCGCCTGCAGGGAATAGCCAAAGTCGCCGTGCAGCATCGCCAGCAGCGTGTGCAGGTACTGGCGCCACAGCGGGCTGTCGGCGCCGTAGGCCAGCCGCATGTCGGCGATTTGCGCCGGGCTCAGACCGAGGTCCGGGTTCTGAAACTTGATCAGCACCGCATCCCCCGGCAGCACCTGCAGCAGGAAAAAGGTGAGGGTAAACGCCGCCCACAGGACCAGCAGCCCCTGGCCGAACCGTCGCAGAAGATAAGCGCTCATATCCGGCCTCTTAGTGTTTATCCAGCCAGGCGCCGTAGAACGACGGACGCCCGACGGCTTCGAAGCTGACGCCTTTCACCCACGGCGCGCCGGCGAACACCTGCGGCTCTTCGAAAATGGGGATCACATAGGCGTTATCGATCAGATAGCGCTGGGCATCGCCGGTTAACTGCAGGCGCTGCTGCGGCTCCACCGCCGCGGAGATGCCGGTCAGCAGGTCGTTCAGCTTATCATCGCGGAAGTGCTGCACTTTATCGCTGGAGCCGCCTTTCTGCAGCAGCGCGTCACGGTTGTTAGGAAAGAACATGCTTTTTACTACATCCGGGTCGGCGCGGCCCACTTCCGAGACGGTGAGCGGGGTTTTCTGCGGGTCGAGGTTATCGAGCGTCCGGCTGCCGGCGTCCCCGGCTTTGACCGTTAACGCTACCCCCACCTGGCGCCATTGCTGGGCGATCAGCTGCAGCACTTCTTTATTCTGCGGCTGGGGGAGCGACTCATAGACCGTCAGCGCCAGCCGCTGCCCGTCTTTGCTGCGAATGCCGTCGGCGGCGGGTTTCCAGCCGGCCTCATCCAGCAACTGCCGGGCTTTGGCCTGGTCGAAGGTGAGCTTATCGCTCAGATTGACATAGCCGGCGGCGGAGCTGGCCAGCACGGAGGTGGCTTGCGGGTAGTTAGCGGAGAACAGCGTCTCCACCACCTGCCGGGCGTTGGTGGCATGGAGCAGGGCCTGGCGCACCCGCAGGTCGGCGACCAGTGGGTTATCCGGGCGGAAGCTCAGGCTGTCGTTGACCCCGCGGGTAGGCGCGGCGTAGACCGTAAATCCCTGATCGGTCGCCTGCTTTTCATCGTAGGCCTGCACCTGGCGAATAAAGCCCGCCTGGCCCGCCAGCAGCGCGCCGATGCGCACGCTGTCTTCCGGGGTGACAATATAGGTGATGCCGTCGAGGTTAGCGGGGCCCTGCTGGGCGATGTTTTTCGGCCCCCACTGATAATCCTTGCGCGCCACCAGCGTCAGCTCGCGGCCCGGTTTTTCATCCTGCACCACGAAGGGACCGGAGCCGATGATGTGCCGGGCATCGCCCAGCTCCTCGAAATTGCGCTGCAGGGTGCTGAGGGAGACCAGGCCGGAGCCGATGGTGGCGGTCCCCTGCAGGAAGCCCGGCGACGGCTTGTTGAAGTAGAATTTCACCGTCAGCGGGTCGACCACTTCGCTGCGCTGGTAGTTATTGATCACCTCCGAGACGGGCAGGCGATGGGCTTTATCCCCCAGCCCATAGGTGTCGAAGTTTTTGGCGACCGCGGCGGCGTCCAGCGGCGTGCCATCCGAGAAGGTGACCCCTTTTCGCAGGTGGAAAGTGTACTCGGTTTTATCGGCATTGCTGGTCCAGCTTTCGGCGATCCACGGCTCAATCTCCAGCGTTTTCGGGTTCTGCCAGGTCAGCTTGTCGGTGATCTGATTGAGTATGCCGCCATTGGGATAAAAGCCGCCGGCGGGTGGATAGAGATTGGTATGCGGTTGCTGCTCCAGATAAATCAAGGTACCGCCTTTAACCGGCGTGTCGGCGGCCCAGACGGAAAAGGCGCCGGAGAGAAACAGCGCGGCCAGCGCGGGCAGGCGAAAATGACGATGCATGGTGAATTCCTTTGTTATCTATTGTGTTGCCATCATCGGGCGCGGCTAAAAACAAAGGAACCAAGGAATTGCGCTAAGCATTTGCGGAAATTGCATTTACTTTACGCGGCGGGAAGCGAGGGGAAGCGCGAAAGGAGAAGCGCCTCGCCCGGCGGGAGAGGCGCTGGCGATTAGCTACGCAGATCGATAACCATACGGCCGCGGATCTGACCTTGCTCCATCTCTTTGAAGATGGCATTGATATCTTCCAGCGGACGCAGGGTGACTTTCGGCACCACTTTGCCTTCGGCGGCGAACTGGAACGCTTCCACCAGATCCTGACGGGTGCCGACCAGCGAGCCGACCACCTCGATACCGTCGAGTACCAGACGTGGAATATCGAGGCTCATCGCCTCTGGCGGCAGGCCTACCGCCACCACGCGGCCGCCGGCGCGAACGGCATCCACCGCCGAGTTAAAGGCCGCTTTGGCCACCGCGGTCACCACCGCAGCGTGGGCGCCGCCGGTTTTTTCCTGAATCACTTTCGCCGCATCTTCATTGCGCGAGTTGATGGTCAGGTCAGCGCCCATCGACGCCGCCAGCTCCAGCTGGCCGTCGTTGACGTCGATAGCGATCACTTTGGCGTTAAAGACATTCTTGGCATACTGCAGCGCCAGGTTGCCCAGCCCGCCGAGGCCGTAGATAGCGATCCACTGGCCCGGCTTGATGTGGGAGACCTTAACGGCTTTGTAGGTGGTGACCCCAGCGCAGGTAATGCTGCTGGCGGCGGCGGAGTCGAGGCCGTCCGGGACTTTAACCGCGTAGTTGGCGGTGACGATGCACTCTTCCGCCATGCCGCCGTCGACGGTATAGCCAGCGTTTTTCACCGAGCGGCACAGCGTCTCGTTGCCGCTGTTACAGTAATCGCAGTGGCCACAGCCTTCGAAGAACCACGCCACGCTGGCGCGATCGCCCGGCTTCAGGGAGGTGACGCCAGGGCCGACTTTTTGAACTACCCCGATCCCTTCATGACCGAGGATAACGTCGGTTTTATCGCCAAAATCGCCGTTTTTCACGTGCAGGTCAGTATGACACACGCCGCAGCATTCCATTTTCAACAGCGCTTCGCCGTATTCCAGCGGGCGCAGCGTTTTTTCCGTAACGTTAACCTGATGGTCGTGAGTAACAACAGCTGCCTTCATGCCTGTCTCCTTGAGAGGGGATTGATTAATTTTATTAATGCAATATTACCCAATAAGGATTAGACGCTATGGAGAAAAAAACAAGGCGCTTTAGTACAGGATGTGGTTTTTTGCTACAGTAGTAGCACAAAATTCAGACAATACCTCTAATTTTGGTAGGTAATAATAGTGTCACGGAATGGTCATGTTTTCTTCATCACCCAACTCTATTGTTTTGCGCATCAATTTCTTATAACAACAGAGTGATACAACAATGCATCTGGTCAAAACGCTCCTCACCGCCGGTCTGCTTTTTTCCGCCGCCGCGCAGGCTCACAATGTGCTGGAATTCCCGCAGCCGGAAAACAATCCGGAAGAGTTTTACGCGGTCACCGAGATCCCGGCAGGCGGGATCATTAAGTATGAAACCGACGCTAAAACGGGGTTTATCGTCGCCGACCGCTTTCAGTCGATGCCGGTGGCTTACCCGGCGAACTACGGTTCGTTAACCCAGTCGCTGGCCGGGGATGGCGACCCGCTGGACGTGGTGTTTTACACCCGCGCGCCGATGGCCCCGGGCACGCTGATTAAGCTGCGGCCGATCGGCGTTCTTAAGATGATAGACGGCGGTGAGAAAGACGACAAAATCATCGCCGTCCCGGCCAGTAAAATTGATCCGACCTATGACGACATTCAGACCATCACCGATCTGCCGAAAATCGAGCAGCAGCGGCTGGAGGCCTTCTTCCGGGTCTACAAAGAACTACCAGAGGGGCGGAAAAAGGTCGAGCTGGCCGGTTTTAATGATGCGGCCGCCGCGAAGCAGGAGATCAAATCGGCCTGGGAGGCCTGGAAGGCGAAGAACCCGCAATAATACTTATCGCGGGCGCAGTCCGGCGCCCGCGGCACGCCATCATCCGATACGCTACCTTGCCATGCTGGATAGTTTATCCTCTTGACGCGGCCTGAAGTAAATGGTTGTATTATACAACTATCTACTTCACTGGACGCCTCACGATGTCTGACACGCCTTTAATCCAACAAATTCGAACGGCCTCGCGATTAATGGTGCGCGAGCTGGGTTTTATGAACACCACGCTGGCCGCCACCCACTATTCACCCTCGGCGGTGCATACCCTGCTGGAGGTGTCGGTCAGGGGGACGATAACCGCCGCGCAGCTGGTCACATTGCTCGGGCTGGAAAAATCGAGCGTCAGCCGGATGGTCGCCCGTCTGCTGGCCGCCGGAGAGCTGGAGGAGCGCCCCTGCGCGGAGGACGCGCGGTCTAAATCGCTGGCGCTGACCGCGAAAGGGCACGACACGGTGGCAACGATTAACGCCTACGGTACCCGCCGGGTGGTGGAGGCGTTAGCGCATCTCGATGAGACGCAGCAGCGGACCGTCGCCAGCGGACTGGCGGCCTATGCTCAGGCGCTGGCGCAGTGTCGGGATGCTGCGCTTGCGGAAACGACGCCGCAAATTTCGCTGGTAACCGGCTATCAGCCGGGGGCGATCGGCCGGATAGCCCAGATGCACGGGGAGTATTACGCCCGGCACCATGATTTCGGCGCTTTTTTTGAAGGCAAGGTTGCCAGCGGCGTCGCGGAATTCGCCACCCGGCTTTCCTCGCCGGTCAACCAGATCTGGCTGGCGATGCGCGAGGGGAAGATTGTCGGTTCGGTGGCGATCGATGGCGAGGATCTCGGCCAGCAGCAGGCGCATCTGCGCTGGTTCATTCTCGATGACAGCTGCCGGGGAACCGGCATTGGCAGGCGGCTGCTCAGTGAGGCGATGGCTTTCTGCGATAGTCGTCAGTTCAGCGCCGTTCAGCTGTGGACGTTTAAAGGTCTGGACGCGGCCCGCAAACTGTATGAGTCCTTTGGCTTCACGTTAACCCGCGAATGGCAGGGGGACCAGTGGGGAAAGATGATGACCGAGCAGCAGTTTACCCGGCCAGGAAACGCCGGCTAAGGGCGTGGTGCCTTAGCCGGCGGGGAGTGCGAAGATTACGCCAGCTGGTTAAGCAGCCGGGCGATCTCCTCTCGCCACTGGGTCTGCAGCGAGGGCTTTTGATGTTTCGGCTTACGGGCCATATCGTCCGCCAGCCATTGCTCCAGGGCTATCAGGCGCGTCAGCAGCGCCTCTTCATCATCAGCCGCGAGTGACGGCTCCTGGGGTGAGGAGGCCGCCGTCAGGGTGGGGATCTGCGCCTGCAGACGGGCATAGACCTCCTCCAGACTGTGCCACTCCGTTAACCCGGCGCTGTCGATCAGCCAGAAGCGGTTACAGCTTTCGCTAATAAGCTGGCGGTCATGACTGACCAGCAGCACGCCGCCGGGGTAGTCGCGGAGCGTCTGCGCCAGCGCCGCTTTGCCCTCCATATCCAGATGGTTGGTGGGTTCATCCAGCAGCAGCAGGCTGTAGCGCGCCAGCGACAGACCGACGAACAGCAGCCGCGACCGCTCGCCGCCGCTGAGGGTGCAGACCTTCTGTCCATGCCTCGCCCAGCCAAACCCGGCGGCAATCAGCGCCCGTTTACGGGTGTCCGCCGACGGGGCGAACGGCGTCAGGGCGTCGAGCAGGCTGGCCTCGTCCGGCAACTGCGCCAGGGTCTGGTCGTAGTACCCGGGGTGAAGCCGGGGGTGCAGACGCAGCCCCGGAAGCGGCGATGCGTCGTTCATCTGCTGCCACAGCAGGCGCAGCAAGGACGATTTCCCGCCGCCGTTGCGGCCCATGATGGCCACGCGATCGCCGCTGCGCAGTCGCGCCACGCCGGTGGTGAACAGGGCCGGCAGTCCCGGCGCGGGAGCCACCGGCAGCCTGTCCATCTCCAGCAGGCGGTCCGCCGGCAGGGCGTCCCCCTGCATCACCAGGCGCCACGGCGGGCCGATGCTGAGCTCGGTCTGCTCGTCTTTCAGGCGGGCGACCTGCTTCTCCATCTGTTTGGCTTTGCGGGCGAGATCTTCGTTGTCATACACCCGCCCCCAGGTGGCCAGCCGCCGGGCGCTGGCGCTGACCCGGTCGATCTCTTTTTGCTCCGCCTTATGACGTAACGCGGCGCTTTCATCCTGCTCCTGCAGTGCCTGACGGGCAGCGCTGCAGGGCAAGGCGAAGCTGTGCAGCGTCTGGTCGCGGAGGATCCAACTGGCATTAGTTACAGCATCCAGTAAAGCGTTGTCGTGTGACACCAGCACGAAGCTCCCCTGCCAGGTCTGCAAGAAGCTTTCCAGCCACAGCAGAGTGGGCAGATCGAGATGGTTGCCGGGCTCATCCAGCAGCAGCAGGTCAGGCTGGCGGATCAGCGCCCGGGCCAGCAGCAGGCGCGTATGCTGTCCGCCGCTCAGGGTGCTGGTTTGCTGCTCCATCACCGCCGGCGTGAAGCCCATCTGCGCCAGCAGGCGTTCGGCCAGCCAGCGCTGTGCTTCCCGCGCGTCGACGGGTAACGGGGCCAGCACCGCCTGCAGCAGCGACTGCGAACGCAGCGCCTCCGGCAGATGCTGTTCAACGCGGGCCATCAGACACTGACCGGCGAGTGAGACGCTGCCCGAGGTGGGCGCGAGGGTGCCGTCCAGCACCTGCAGCAGGGTGCTTTTGCCGCAACCGTTATGGCCGATGAGACCGATACGGTCGCCTTTCTTCAGGGTGAAGGAGAGGGTATTAAACAGCGGCCCGAAGGCAGTCTCCACGTGGAGCGCATGGGCAGTTAGTAATGTACTCATAGTCAACTTACTCAAGAGTTACAGGCATGCGAATGCCTCGTCAAAACTCGCTGACGATAACCCGGTAAGCCGGAGAGAAGGGATTCTGTGAAGGGTCTTCGCTCAAGCCAAAGTTATCGCAGCACGATACCGATAACGCTTGAGCTGGCGCCATTGCCTAAGGCATGTGAAACAATAAACATTTCACAATACAGCATGGGGGGCCTCCTTTTATATTCAGTAAGTGAATGGGTGATGGCAGTGTAGTGGGGAAAGGAAAAGCGCGCCAGTGACAAAACTGGCAGGGTGTGGAGAAGCGTCGGATATCGATTGTCCCGCCCCGCGCGGCTGCAGTTTCTGCCTGCGGATCGTCTGCTAGGGGGCAGAGGCCATGATTTTGCGTGGCACAGGGCGCGCGGCAAATGCTATCTGGTTTCTATTTTTACGATAAATGAATATGGGCGAAAAAGGCGTTTCTGTGGCGGGGAATATTATCCGGACGCTATTAATAACCGGGCCGATCGTGCGGCCCGGTGAGCGCGATTAAATTGAGGTGCGGCGGTAATTACGATATTCCGGCAGCCAGAAATTATCGCTGATGGACTGCAGCAGCGCTTCCGCGGACGTTTTCACCGCCACGCCCTGCTCCTGAGCCACCTTACCGACCGCGAAGGCAATCGCCCGCGAGACGGTCTGGATATCCTTCAACTCCGGCAGAACCGGACCTTCGCCGTTGTTCACCAGCGGCGAGTGTTTCGCCAGGGTTTCGCTGGCGGCCATCAGCATCTCGTCGGTGACCCGCGAAGCGCCGGAGGCGATCACCCCCAGACCAATGCCCGGGAAGATATAGGAGTTGTTGCACTGGGCGATGGGATACTGTTTGCCTTTCACGGTGACCGGGGCAAACGGACTGCCGGTGGCGACCAGCGCCTCGCCGTCGGTCCAGCTCAGGATATTCTGCGGCGTGGCTTCCACCCGTGACGTTGGGTTGGAGAGCGGCATCACGATCGGCCGCGGGCAATGCTTATGCATCTCGCGGATAATCTCTTCCGTGAACAGCCCCGGCTGACCCGAAACGCCGATCAGGATGTTCGGTTTCACGTTGCGCACCACGTCCAGCAGGGACAGGACATCGTTAGTGGTATCCCAGCCCTGCAGATGTTCACGCTTCTGCACCAGCTTGTTCTGGAACGGCAGCAGATTAGGCATGCCGTCGGTTAACAGGCCGAAGCGGTCAACCATAAATACGCGCTGACGGGCCTCTTCTTCACTGAGTCCTTCGCGGACGATCTGGGCGATAATTTGCTCGGCGATGCCGCAGCCGGCGGAGCCCGCCCCGAGGAAGACGATTTTCTGTTCGCTCAGCTGGCTGCCGGCGCCGCGGCTGGCGGCGATCAGCGTCCCGACGGTGACCGCCGCGGTGCCCTGAATATCGTCGTTAAAGGAGCAGATCTCATTGCGGTAGCGGTTGAGCAGCGGCATGGCGTTCTTCTGCGCAAAGTCTTCAAACTGCAGCAGCACGTCCGGCCAGCGGGCTTTAATCGCCTGGATCACATCGTCAACGAACTGATAGTACTCGTCGTCGGTAATACGCGGATGACGCCAGCCCATATACAGCGGATCGTCCAGCAGCTGCTGGTTGTTTGTCCCGACGTCCAGCACGATGGGCAGGGTGTAAGCCGGGCTGATGCCGCCGCAGGTGGTGTACAGCGACAGTTTACCGATCGGGATCCCCATCCCGCCGATCCCCTGGTCGCCGAGGCCGAGGATACGCTCGCCATCGGTCACCACAATCACTTTGACATTATGGTTCGGGACGTTTTGCAGAATGTCGTCAAGGTTATGGCGATTCTGGTAGGAGATAAAGACGCCGCGGGCGCGACGGTAAATCTCGGAGAAACGTTCGCAGGCGGCGCCCACCGTCGGGGTATAGATAACCGGCATCATCTCTTCGAGATGGTTGCCAATCAGGCGATAGAAAAGGGTCTCGTTGGTGTCCTGGATATTACGCAGGTAAATGTGTTTGTCGATTTCTGTTTTGAATCCCTGATACTGGATCCAGGCGCGTTCCGCTTGCTCTTCGATGGTTTCAACCACTTCCGGCAGCAGGCCAAGCAGGTTGAAACTGCTGCGCTCTTCCATACTGAAGGCGCTGCCCTTGTTGAGCAGAGGGAATTCAAGCAGAACGGGGCCCGCGTAGGGGATGTACAGGGAACGGTTTTTCTTATGGGTAAATTGCATCGCACTAACTCCTTGATCGTGTCCACAGTCCCGGCGCGGCGATAAGCGAAGGGCGGGTGGAAAAGCAGCGGGCAGAGTATAGAGCAGAAGGTCTTCAAGCGGGTAAACAAGCCGTCAATTGCCATAAAAAAACACCATCCTGGCAACAGGACGGTGTTGTTTATCATCACTCAGGCTGAAAATTAACCACCGCGGCGTTTGCGGCCGGTAGCATGGATATGGTTGAGGGTGGTTTCTTCATCGCCTTCCAGCACCACTTTTTTCTGCTGGGAAAGCTTGTAGTTCAGACCGAGAAGATGACGTGCCTGATGGTTCGATTTCATTCTGACTCCTTTATCCTGTTCTGGTTTCAAGGGCAAACCCGGTGGTGACCGGATGAAATGTAACCCAAAGTTGGCCGCACGTTTTTTATGCGGCCTCAGGTAGGGTGGTCCATTTTCAGGGCAATAGCAACCTTAGCGCGCCAGATTAAGAACAGTCTCCCTCGCGCAGCGCCGGCATTACCACTTCATCTCGCCGGTGTTAACTTTGGCGCTAAGCTCCAGCGAGCTGGTTTCCGCCAGCCCCGGCCACTGCGTCTCCATTGCCTTGATCACCCCGGCGGAATCCTTATGTGTCTTCAGCGCCTGCTCAAACTGCTGGAGGTAGGTTTTTGTAAAGCGCACCGCGATGTCACCCTCCGGCGGCGTGCCGAGGTAATGCCCCGGGATCACCTGCTGCGGGTGCAGGGCAATCATCTGCTCCAGCGTAGTGCGCCACTGCTGGCGACTGGCCGGCGTCTGGGTGTCGGCGGTCCAGAGATGCATGCCCCACGCCACGCCGGTGCCGCCGAGGATCGTTTTGTTCGCCCGGATCCAAACGAACGCCGCGTAGTCATGCGGCTGCATAATCGTCACTGTTTCGCCATCGATGGTAAAGCTGTTGGCTTTCAGCGCCTGCGGGACGTATACCTGCGTCGGCGCGCCGTCTTTCATCTGCGGGCCCCAGTACGCCAGCTTTGCCGCTTTGGTGGCTTCAATATGTTTAACCACTTCCGGCGTGGCGACCACTTCCGCCTGCGGGAAGGCTTTCACCAGCGGCTCAAGGCCAAAGTAGAAGTCAGGATCGCCGGAGGTGATCACAATCCGCGACAGCGGTTTGCCGTTTTTCTTGATCATGTCCACCAGCTTTTCGCCGTCTTTGACGCTGAACTGGGCGTCAAACAGCACCGCTTCATGCGGGCCGGAAACGAGGGTGGAGTTGACGGCAAAAATACCTTTCTCCTGAGGGTTGTAAGTCTGCAGCGTCAGCGGCGCCGCGAAGACCGCGCCGCTGAACAGGGCGGTGGCAATAGCAAGGGCAGATAATTTCATCATTTATTCTCAGTCACAGGGGAATGCGTAGCATTGTACGGATTTCGCTATTTGATAGAATTCCTGAAATAAGAGATGCTGAGTTTCATAAATCGTGCAGATGAAGGAGGCGTGATGGACAGGGTGATTGCGGCGCAGGTATATCTGCGGATTTGCGAACTGGGAAGCCTCAGCGCCGCGGCGCGCGCGCTGGGGATGTCGCGCCCGATGGTCAGCCGCTATCTGGAACAGATGGAGAGCTGGGCCGGCGCCCGGCTGATCCATCGCTCAACCCGGCGGCTGACGCTGACCCCGGCGGGGGAGAAGGTGTTGCTCAAGACCCGCGGGTTGACGCGGATCGCCGATGAAATCGCCGGCGAGCGCCAGCGGGCCGACCCCAGCGGCACGCTGCGGGTGGCGTGCGCGCATTTTACCGCGATGCAGCTGATCTCCCCGCTGCTGCCGGACTTTCTCGCTCGCTATCCGCTGTTGCGCCTGGAGCTGGATATCAATAACCATCCGGTCAGCCTGATCGGCGAGCGCATCGACGTGGCCATTCGCATTACCGATAATCCGGAGGCCGGGGCTATCGCTCGCCGTCTCGGCGTGTGCCGGTCGCTACTCTGCGCTGCGCCGCGCTGGCTCCGCCAGCATGGTCCGCTGACGACGCTTGACGATCTGCAACAGCATAACTGCCTGTTATACAGCCATTTTGCCGGCCAGCGCTGGCAGTTCAGCGATGCGCAGGGGCAGGAGGCGTCGGTGTCGGTGAACGGTAATCTGAGCGCGGGGATCTCTTCCTTGCTGCTGGAGGCGGCGGTCGCCGGGTGCGGCATCGCGATGCTCCCCGAACTGGAGGCGCGGGGTGCGATTGCCAGCGGCGCGCTGGAGGTGGTGCTGCCTGACTGGACGCCGAAGGCGCTGAGCGTTTACGGCATCTATCTTTCCCGCGACTATCAGCCCGATGGGCTGCCGCTGTTTCTGGATGCGCTGCAGCGACGTCTGGGGGAGACGCTCGCCGATGCCTGAGCAGCGGCGTCGCCTTCAGCGGCAACACCGGCGGGCGGCGGCCCTGCCGGTGAGCTGACGATGAGACTTACTCGTTGCCCCACTGATTGAGGAAGTTAGCGATATCGTCAATACGGCGCTCGTCAATGGCCGCCTCGCGGGCCATCTCCTGCTGCGCTTCTTCGTCGATCTCTTCGTTATGGCTTAACCGCGCAATCAGCAGCTGAAAATAGCGCGCCAGCGCATCGCGTTCCTCATCCTTAACCGGGGCAGCCGCTTCGGTCTCGTATTCGTCCACGATGTCATAAAATTTCAGGGGGATGTCATTACTCATCTGTCGTCCTCAGGATTGGCGTCAGGGCCGGGGTTAGCGCACAGCGGCGGGCGAGTATCATAGCATGCAGCCGGTAGGCTGCAGGAGAGGAAAAATCGCCGCGCCGGCGAGGCGAGAGAGCAGATACCGATCCCCGGGGGCGGAGGGTAAAACCGGCGCGCGATGTCGCACGCCGGTCTGCCGGGAGGCTTAGACTACCCCGTCCCCACCGTCAGAGCACCAAACCTGGCCGGAGGTATAAGAGCAGGCATCGGATGCCAGGGTGACGTACAGCGGGGCGATCTCGACCGGCTGTCCCGGACGCCCCATCGGCGTGTCTTTCCCGAACTGTTTCACTTTCTCGTCCGGCTGACCGCCACTGGACTGCAGTACCGTCCAGTAAGGGCCTGGCGCCACGGCGTTAACGCGAATGCCACGTTTTGCCACCTGTTTGGCCAGCGATTTAGTGAAGATCGCCAGGCAGGCTTTGGTCTGGGCGTAATCGAGCAGGATTGGACTGGGTTTATAAGCCTGCACCGAGGTGGTGTTGATGATCGCGCTCCCGGCCTGGAGATGGGGCAGCGCGGCGCGGGTGATCCAGAACGGCGCGTAGACATTGGTTTTAAAGGTGGCGTCAAAGTCTTCGGTGGTGAGCTCCTCGAGAGTCTCACAATATTGCTGACGCCCGGCGTTATTGACCAGGATGCTCAGGCCACCCAGCTGTTCCACCGCGTCGGCCACCAGCGACTGACAGAAGGACTCGGAGCGAATATCCCCCGGCAGGGCTACCGCGGTGCGGCCTTCGGCTTTAATCAGGGCGATGACTTCATCGGCATCCTCTTGCTCTTCCGGCAGATAGCTTATGGCGACATCGGCCCCTTCGCGGGCAAAGGCGATCGCCACCGCGCGGCCAATGCCGGAGTCACCGCCGGTAATGAGCGCTTTCTTACCGGCCAGCCGCCCGGTGCCGGTGTAGCTGGTTTCCCCATGGTCCGGTGACGGCTCCATTTCCGCATCCAGACCCGGCGGGTTTTGTTCTTGCTCCGGGAACTCCGGACGTGGAGCCGTCTCTTCTGGCAACATGGAGGTGGGTAATTTCTTCATTGGCGGTTTTTCATCTTGCATAGTCATCTCCTTCAGACAGAACGGGCCAGCTGTAAGGATAGGTCAGGTTCCCCCATCGCCAGACCCCAGGTGACTCGCCCATGGCCAGTGAATGCCCGGGAAAAGTGGCACTGTTATTTCTTAACCGACTGATCCCCGGCGTATTTAAGTGAATAGCGCTGCGTTAATATCGCTGGGGTGAAATTAGGATTATTCCATCAATATTTAACGTGGCTGGGCTATTTTTCTCCCCGGGAAAAATTTTTTAAAGACGGAGAGGAAGACGCGTCGTGAAAAAGGGAATATTAAGTTAACCCGCTACGCATGGCTAATAACGCCATGCCTCTTAGGTGGTATTTTTTGTAAGGATGGCTGTCCGGGAGTGGAAGAAATATTTATTCATCACTTTATTTTCATTTGTTTACAAACGAGGATCGCTGTCCGCAGAATAGACCATAATGGGCATATAATCCAAAGCGAAGAAGGGGTTGCGGAAAGATTAACTTTTAGTGCCGCTTCGCTGTGGTTAATTTATTTATTGGTAACACTGATTAATGGCCGGAATTAATTTGACTCCTGCGGGTATTCCTCTAGTGTTAGATATCGAGGGCGATGATTTGTAACAGGGTCATTTTCCATTTACCAACCGATATTGATCAAACCAAAGGTGAACATTATGGCAGAGCATAGAGGCGGTTCAGGTAATTTTGCAGAAGATCGTGAAAAAGCATCCGAAGCCGGGCGTAAAGGTGGACAGCACAGCGGCGGGAACTTTAAAAATGATCCTGAGCGTGCATCCGAAGCCGGTAAAAAGGGTGGTAAGAACAGTCATGGCGGCGGCCGTAAATCCGGCGACAGCTAGCGACTGATGACCCGTGACGCCGTTTCGACGGCGTCGGGACAGAAACCTGTGGGCCAGGCGGTCCGCAGGTTTCTGTTTATTTGCGTACGCTTTCACTTACCCATCGTCTATTGTCCGCAACGGAAGAAAAGAAGCAGGATAATTAAATTATAGTAACCTTAATAATTAAGCACTGTTTACCGCAACGGCAATGTGCCGGCGAAGCGGTAAGGGCGAGTAAATGACGGCACTGTTTTTATGGCTGCGGAAAGGGAAGATATTGTCAGCCGGGTATTAACCGCCGGATGCCAGGAGTGGGCAGCAACACATCCGCTTACTAAATATTGTTCAGATCTAAGGTAATAAAATGAAACTGACGCCGGTATTTATTAAGCGTTGTCATCTTGTGGCCGCCGTTATGTGGGTGGGTCTGGCGATACCCTCGTTAATCTGGTGGAAAGACAGCGTCCTGTGGGTCATTCTCATCAGTATTTATGCGAATATTGTTGGGCATTTATCCGGATATAGCGCAGCGCGAGCTGACCAGGCGGCGGAAGAGAATGAAGACTCCCCGTCAAAATAAAAAATTAATGATCAGAGGTGTATATGACGGATAGTGAAAATTACCATAACTGGCTTCGCGATGCCCATGCCATGGAAAAACAGGCCGAGTCACTGCTTATGGCCACCATCAGACGCCTCGATAATGAACCGCAATTACGGACCCGCCTTGAACAACATCTCTATGAAACCCGTCGGCAACTGTCGGCCCTGCAGGACCTTATCGCCCGCAACCACATTTCCCGCTCGGCGCTGAAGGATGCGATGAGCCGGGTCGCAGCCCTGGGCCAGACTATTGGCATCATGCTGCCCGGCGATGAGCTCATTAAACTGATTATCACCGCCTACGTTTTTGCCCATTTTGAGGTCGCCTGCTATACCGCTTTATTAACGGCGGCGAAGCGAGTGGGGGACCATAGCGCGATGCCTACTCTGGAAGGGATCCTTGCCGAAGAGAGAGGGATGGCTGACTGGCTGCTGCATCATCTGCCGGCGCTGACCGGGCAATATCTGATGCATAACAATCTGCCCGGCGTTGAGGCCGGACAATAAGCCGCCGGAGTCAATTATGGTTAAGCGCCACACCATCGCGCTGCTCGCCACCGAGAAAGCGGTTCCGCTGAAATTAACCGCCAGGCAGCAGGCGCTGGTGGACGCGGTGGCCAACAGGGCCCCTCCTGCAGAGCATGATCCCGTATCGCCTGTCGGCAAAGCAGACGTCAGGAACAGGAGGGCGCGCTGAGGAAGCTGACAGTGGCGGGCAGAACGCAAGGTGATAGTGATGCAACAGGAAGAGTGGTTTCACAGAGCGGTCATCTATCAGGTGGACAGTTCTCTGTTTTACGATGCCAACGGCGATGGGTTTGGCGATCTTGCCGGTATCCGCCAAAAGCTGCACTACATTCGTAGTCTGGGGGCGACGGTGCTCTGGCTGACCCCTTTCTATCTCACCCCCCTGCAGGATGATGGCTATGATATCAGCGACCATCTGCAGCCCGATCCCCGCTTCGGGACCATCGCCGACGTGATTGAGCTGATTGCCCGCGCCCGGGAGCTGGGACTGCGGGTGATCGTTGAGCTGGTTATCCAGCATACCTCTGCCCGGCACCCGTGGTTTCAGGCGGCGCGACGCGATCCCCGCTCGCCGTGGCGACCATACTATCTTTGGGCCGATCGGCCGCCGGAGAACGACGATCCGCCCATGTTTCCCGGCGTCGAGGAGAGCGTCTGGAGCTGGGACGACCAGGCCGGACAATACTATCGTCACATGTTTTATCGGCATGAGCCCGACCTGAATCTCGCTCATCCGCCGGTGATCGCCGAAATTGAAAACATCATCACCTTCTGGCTGCAGGCCGGGGTGTCAGGATTTCGCCTCGATGCGGCGTCACATCTGGTGAAGCAGGCCGGGAAGGGCGAAGAGGCGCGGGGCTACCCGCTGCTGACGCATCTTCGCCAGGTCGTGCAGCGCCTCAACCCCGACGCGATACTGTTGGGTGAAGTGGACGTGGAGGTGGAAGCGTATCGCCATTATTTCGGCCGCGGCGATCGGCTGCAGATGGTGCTCAATTTCTGGCTTAATAAATACCTCTATGTCAGCCTGGCGCAGCAGCGCGCCACCCCGGTGGTGAAGGCGCTGCAGGCGATGGTAGCCCCGCCGGACGGATGCTGCTTCGTCAACTGGCTGCGTAACCATGATGAACTGGACCTGGAGGGGATTGGCGAACGCAACAAGCGCCAGGTTATCCGCACCTTTGCCCCGGATAAATCGATGTCGGTTTACCAGCGCGGCGTGCGCCGGCGGCTGGCGCCGATGCTGGGTGGCGATACCCGACGCATCGCGCTGGCCCATGCTATCCTGCTGGCGCTGCCTGGCGTGCCGGTGATGCGCTATGGCGACGAGATTGGTATGGGCGACGATCTGCGCTTACCGGAGCGCTACGCGGTCCGAACGCCGATGCAGTGGTCGGCGGCGCCCAACGGCGGCTTCTCCCGGGCGGCGCGGGATGATTTGCCGGTAAAACCGGTGGCCAGCGGACGGTTTCGCTACCAGCGGATCAATGTCGAAGCGGCGCTGCGCCACCCCCGCTCGCTACTGCATCGGGTGCGCAATATGGTGCTGGCGCGCACGGAATATACTGAACCGGGATCCATCCCTTTTACCCTCCTTACGGTGAAGCCTGCCGCTGTGCTGGCCTTGTGCTATCGCAGCGAATCGCGGGAGGTGCTGATGCTGGCGAATTGCGGCCAGCAGGCGGTAGAGGTGCAGCTCCCGCCGCTGGCCGAGGGCTACTGGAGCCCGATTCTGGAAGATAAGTTCTACCAGGACGGGCTGCGCGGCGGGGAAGAGGCGCGGCTGGCGCTCTCAGGGTATGGCTACCGCTGGTTCAGCCGCAGCCTGGCTTAGCGCCGTCTCCCCGGTCGGCGGAACAACGCGCGCAGGGCCATCGTCGCCACCGCCACGCCGACGCCAGCAGCCACTTTTCCCGGGAGATCGGCGCTGATGGTCACTGCTTTACGCCGCGCGCCCTCGTTAAAAGGGCCGTGTCCGGGATGATTGCCGCGTACCGGCGTGAACAGGTCGTCCTGGTGCTCTGCCGGCTTCGGCTGGCCGGTAAACTGTCCCTCCCACGCTTTCTTCACCATCAGCCGATCGAGCAGACGAGGGAAGAAGACCTGGCCGAGGATCGACTGGATGGTGCTTTTCCCCACCCACAGCTCGTTCACCGGCCGCTGGATCACGCTGTAGATAGCCTCGGCGGCGACCTCCGGCTGATAGACCGGCGGTACCGGCTGCATGGCCTGATCCATTTTGTTGCGCGCCCAGCCAAACTGAGCGGTGTTCATCCCCGGCAGCTGGACCATGGTCAACTGGATGTGGCTTTTCTCATGCATCAGCTCGGTGCGCACGGCATCGGTGAAGCCGCGAATGGCCGCTTTGGCTCCGCAATAGGCCGACTGCAGGGGGATCGAGCGCCAGGCCAGCGCCGATCCAGCCTGAATAATCACCCCCCGATCCCGGGGCGTCATCACCTCCAGCGCCGCGCGGGTGCCGTTGACATAGCCGAGATAGGTCACCTCCGTCACCCGGCGAAATTCGTCGTCGCTCATCTGACGAAAGGGCGCCAGTACGGTGGTCATGGCGTTGTTGATCCAGACGTCTATGGCACCGAGGGTGGCTTCCACCTCGGCGGCGGCGCGCTGCACAGCCCCGGCATCGGCAACATCGGCGCTAATCGTCAGCGTTTTGACGCCAAACCGTTCGCAGGCCTGCTGCGTCTCCTGCAGACCCGTTTCATCGCGGGCGATCAGCGCCACGTGATATCCTGCGCGGGCGAAACGCAGCGCGGTGGCTTTTCCTGCCCCGGCGGTTCCGCCGGTAATAACCATCACGGACATAATGACCTCATTCATTTTTTCGCTATCGTAAATTTAAGCTGCACGGAACGAATAATTATTAAGCACAAATAATAACAGTGAGGTGGGAAATATCCTGGAATAAGCGCAGTGTGAATCAGGCGACATATCGTGATGACTCTGGCCTGTTTCTGCATAAGCAGGCGTTGAGGTTCTATAATCTGTAAGGTCCCTGACAACCCGCGAGGAGGAAAAATGTTGACATCAAACACGCGTAGCGTTGAAAAAGAAGAGGATGACGCCACCCGCGCCCCGGAATCGGGGGATAAACAACCGGAGCGCGATAAATAGCTCTTCCGGTGTTATTCCTGTTGCGGAATAATGGATATCTGGCCGTTACGTTCGAGAATAGCGAATTTGATCGCTTTCAGTTCATAAATCCCATGGTGCTGCCTGGCCGCCAGCAGGATATCATCGACAGAAATATTGACGAGCTTGATTTTCTCATCGATGACAGCACCATTTTCCACTACGATAACCGGCGTGCCATCAAGGAAATTTTCCGCCTGGGCAAATTTTTTCTTAATATAACCAAATAAAATATCAATACTGACCAGGGTGACGATAGTCAGCATCGAACCGGTGACGGAATAGTCTGTGCTGAGCATCGCCTGCTGGGTAGCTTCGCTGATAATCAGCAGCAATATCAGGTCAAAATTCGTTAACTGCATCAGGGTTCGTCTGCCGGCAATCTTGAAAATAACTAGCAATATCAGATAGATTGCTGCGGCTCTAAGGACCATTTCCATCGCGACTCCTACGGATAGACAAACTGCTGCCAGCTGACGGCAGGGCGATCGTTGACGGCCGCCTGCAGGGAGAGAGTGCCTATGGTTTTGGGGGTAATCGCTAACCACACCGAGAGCGGCGAGCGGCTGGTCGTCCGCTGATACACCAGATATAATTTCCCGTCGGCACTGTACATTTTATCCGGCTGCGGGCGGATATCGCCAAGCTGGTAGCGAGTTAATAACGTGGCGGCGAAGCTGATCGTCGTGTCATTTTCCTGGGTGGGTTTGATCTGAATATTCAGTTCGGTTTCACTCATCAGTCTGGCATAACGCTGGTAATCGACGATTAATTCACCTCCGGCGCTTTCCCGGTGCGCCTCACTGAAATAACCAGAGGACCACAGGCCGCTTAACGCGGTAAGGATAATGAGGCTGAGTGCAATTATCCCATAGCGCCTGAAGCGATATTCAAAGCGGAGCGCTCGTTCATTTTCGTCGACGATGGGACAAGACTGTTGATTCTCAATCATTATTATTTTCCCCGCGTTTCGTTTCGGCATCAGCGCAACGATAAGGACATTCTTATATTAGACGATATCAGAACAATTGACTTTGTAAAAATGGCCAGCCTCAGCCAGGCTTTATTCTGTTCATCAGCAAAAACAAGGAGGCATGATGAAAAAATTAGCCTTGGCCATGGCCTGTTTGTTTGCCGCCGCTGTCGCGCAAGCGGACGATAAGGGCGGTTTTAGCCAGGATGCCGCGCCGCCGCCGCCGCACAAACTGGATGACGGCTATCGCGGCGTTGAGGAGGGGCGGATCATGACCGTTGAGCAGGCGAAAACCATGCACGACGGCGCCACGATTTCGCTGCGCGGCAATCTGCTGACCCGGCAGGGAGATGACCGTTATCAGTTTCGCGATAAAAGCGGCACCATCACCGCCATTATTCCGGTTGCCGCGTTTAATGAACAGCATGTAGAGCCTGACGATCTGGTCAGTATTAACGGTAGCCTTGATCGCAAAATGACGCCGCCGGTAGTGCGTATCGATCGCCTGCTCAAACAGTCGCCTAAATAAGGGGAGCTTGCCGGTATGAGCACAACATCTCACACGCATGGCGAGGAGCGCGGGAAGCACCCTGCGCGCGAGGCGCCAGGCGAACAGGGCGAAGTGCCGCGTAAACGGGACGACAGCGAGGATGACAAAACCGATCCTTACCATCCTCACGATGGCCGTTAGCGTCACCCGCAACGGGAACTTTTCGGGAACGCCGGGGGGGCGGGCCGCAGAATAGACGCAGGTTCGGCATCAGGCACTATACTTTTTGTTCGACATCATCACAGGAGGAGTCATATGGCGATTCATAAGAAAGGGCTGGCGCACTGGGAAGGCGATCTCAAGCATGGCAAAGGCACCGTGTCGACGGAGAGCGGGGCGCTGAGCCAGCAGCCCTACGGCTTTAACACCCGTTTTGAAGGGGTGAAAGGCACCAACCCTGAGGAGCTGATCGGCGCCGCGCATGCCGCCTGCTTCTCGATGGCTCTGTCGCTGATGCTCAGCGAAGAGGGCTATACCGCGACGTCCATCGACACCACCGCGGTGGTCACCCTCAATAAAACCGACGGCGGGTTTGCGATAACCGACATCGCGCTGCAAAGCCAGATTGTCCTGCCGGGCGTCGCGCCGGCGGCGTTCGATGAGATCATCCAGAAAGCGAAGGCCGGCTGCCCGGTATCGCAGGTGCTGAAAGCCAATATCACCCTCGACTACCAGCTGAATCCGTAAGCTGTCGTGCCCGCACTCTGCGGGCACCGTTCCCGCGATCTCTCTCCCCGCCACTGCCTCCGCTGCGCAATAGTGGTATCTTGGGTCCTTTCGCAAACGTAAAGGACTCCATCATGATCGGCATTCGCGGGATGATCGAGGCGCAGGTGCTCGGCCTGACCGGCATGGCGCTAAAAGAGATTGATTTTGAACAGCCCAAAGGGGAGCCGGGGCTGTTTGGTCCGCAATCAGCCATCTGGCAGGTGCATGGCGATTTTACCTCTATGTTGTGCGGCGGCATTAGCGCGCTGCTGCTGCAGATGCTGCATCCCCTGGCGCTGGCCGGCGTCTGGGACCACTCCCGTTTTCGCGAGGATATCTTTGGCCGCCTGCGCCGCACCAGTCAGTTTATCTCCGCCACCACCTTCGCCGCCACCCCCGACGCGGAGCGGCTGATCGCCAAAGTGCAGGGGATCCATCAGCGGATCGCCGGGGTGGACAAGGACGGCACGCCGTATCAGGCAAGCGACCCGGCGCTGTTGACCTGGGTGCATGTCGCCGAGTGCAGCCGCTTTATGGCCTCCCACCTGCGCTATAAGCGCACGGTGGTCAGCGACCAGCGCCAGGAGGACTATTTTCGCGAGTCGGCGGAGATCGCTCGCCGGCTGGGGGCCGAGGATATTCCCCGGACGCCGAATGAGGTCGCGGACTATCTTGAGGCGATGCGCCCGCAGCTGCGCTGTGACGAACGTACCCGGGAGGTGGCTGAGGTGCTGCTCACCACCCGTCTGCCGGGTCGCCTGAGTCAGCCGGTTGGCCAGGTGATGATGCGGGCCGGGATCGATCTTCTGCCGCCATGGGCGCAGGAGATGCTGGGACTGTCGCTGACGCCGCTGCAGCGGCGCACGACGCGTCTGATGGTGCAGGCTATCGCCCGCGTGCTGCGCGCCTCGGTACGCAACGGCGCCTGGCATTGCGCCATGCGCCGGATGGCGGAGGCGTGATTCAGCCCGCCTCGCTCAGGTGCCGGGCAATCAGCGCCTCCAGGCTACCGTCCGCTCGCCATTCGTTCAACGCGTCGTTCACCGCGCTAAAGCGGGCCACGTCTTCCCGGGCGACGCAGATGGCCTGGTGGATCTCGGTAAAATTATCCGCCAGGACCCGCACCTCCGGATGGCGGCGCGCTGTCGCCTCCAGCGGCTGACGGATGCCGGCGACCATATCCCCTTCACCGGCGAGGAAGGCGACGATGGCCTCCTGCGAGGAGGGGAGACGATTCAGGCTGGCGTGCTGCAGATGGCGGGTTAACCACAGATCGTAGGCGGCGTTTTGCCCGACGTTAATCGTGGTTGCCGGGCGATCCATATCGGCCACGCTCTGGCAGGGCGAACCGGCTCTCACCAGCGCGGTTCCCTGGATGGTGATATAGGGAGAGGTAAAGCGCAGGGTCGCCTCCCGTGCCGGATCGATGGCCAGAAAGGCAATATCCCAGCGTTCGCCGCCGGCGTCGGCCACCACTTTACCGGCGGCAGGATAGGTGACGAACTCGGCGGCGACGCCCCAGCGCTTCGCCAGTCGATGGCTGAGCTCGGGGGTAATGCCTGTCGGCACGCCCCTTTCGCCAGGATGGGCCAGTACCGCATTGCCCAGATTAATGGCAAAACGCAGCCGGGAGGGTGTGATATCTGACATCGCTGACTCCTGTGGTGGCTAAGAGAAGGCGGCCCGACCTGTCGGCGCCAGTGATAAGATAGTCCATCCGCACGCGGTTGTACCTCTCCGGCCACACTTTCAGAATCTATTCGTTAACGACCGCAGCGAATTCGTTAAACCGCAAGGCAATGGCTTTTATATTGTTAAGCATAAACTCAGCTTGTCAGTTTATTCTTCCCGCTCACTGAGGGAGAGAAATAATGACACAACATAATTTTGACAATGATAATAAATATCATCAGCGTTCGGAGCAGGCGCGAAAGAGTACCCTGGTTAGCGTGGTGGTCAATATTTTTCTCTCCACGTTGCAGATTGCGGTGGGAATATTCTCGGGTTCCCAGGGGTTAATTGCCGATGGAATGCACTCTTTTTCCGATCTGCTCGCCGATGGCGTTGTGCTGGTGGCGAATAAAAAGAGTCGCCGGCCCTCTGACCACGATCACCATTATGGCCACTGGCGCTATGAGAACGGCGCCTCTCTGGTCCTCGGCGCGATCCTGGCGCTGGTCGGGGTCGGTATGCTGTGGTCTGCGGCGGGTCATCTCGCGCAACCGCAGACGATTGCGCCGGTGCACAGCGTTGCGCTGTGGATGGCGCTGTCGGCGCTGGTGGTCAAAGAGGGGCTGTTTCGCTATATGCTGGCGGCCGCCAGGCGGCTGAACTCCTCGCTGCTCATCGCCAACGCCTGGCATGCCCGCTCGGACGCCGCGTCATCCCTGGTGGTGGCGTTGGGGATTATCGGTAATCTGGCCGGGTTTGCCTGGTTCGATCCGCTCGCCGCGCTGGCGGTGGGGCTGGTGATTACGCGGATGGGCTATCGTTTCGCCGCCACCGCGCTGCACGATTTAATGGACCGCGCCGTCGATGAAGAGACGCAGCGGGCGATCGCCGGCACGCTGCGGGCCACGCCGGGCGTGGCGGGTCTGCACGATTTGAAAACCCGTAAGGCGGGGGATCTGGTGCTGGTGGATGTCCATCTCGAGGTGGCCGGAGAGCTGTCGGTAGCCGAAGGGCATCAGATTGCCCGGCAGGCGCGGGCGCGAGTCATAGCGCACCATCCGGTGCTCAATGTGATGGTGCATCTCGATCCCAGCGCGGCGGTTGCCGGTTCGCCGGGGAAGGCAAACTGCCTGACGTCATAAGCGGAAAACAGACTGGCTCAGCGGTTATTTAACCTCTGAGCCATTATTCCTCGCGCCACCCGCTCGCACATTGATTGCCCGAACGATAAATAAGGCTCATACTGAGCCGGCCATTGCCATCGCTAAATAATGGCGCAGATCTGCCCGTTGCAGTTAACGATAAAATAAACCAATCGGTTCATCGATACTCTCTATTTTTTATTTAGAGATAATAACCAGAGCGGTAATTCAGGAAGTCAGACAATGATCATTCGGCCAGAACAACACTGGTTTCTTCGCCTATTTGACTGGCACGGCTCCGTGCTGTCGAAAATCATCTTTCGTCTGCTGCTTAATGTGCTGATGTCCATCATCGCCATTATCAGCTATCAATGGTACGCGCAGTGGGGGATCCACTTAACGGTGGCGCCGTTCAGCCTGCTGGGGATCGCGATAGCGATTTTCCTCGGCTTTCGCAACAGCGCCAGCTATAGCCGCTTCGTCGAGGCGCGCAATCTGTGGGGGACGGTGCTTATCGCCGAACGTACGCTGGTGCGCCAGTTGCGCAATATCCTGCCGGCCGAACACGATGCCCATCGCCGCATTGTCAGCTACCTGGTGGCTTTTAGCTGGAGCCTGAAGCACCAGCTGCGCAAAACCGATCCGACGGCTGAGCTGCGGCGGTTGCTGCCGGCGGACCAGGTGGCGGAGATCCTCGCCAGCTCAATGCCCACCAACCGGATCCTGCTGCTGGTCGGCAACGAAATCGGCCAGCTGCGCGAGGCGGGCAAGCTTAGCGACATCACCTATGGGCTGATGGACAACAAACTCGATGAGCTGGCGCACGTGCTGGGCGGCTGCGAAAGGCTGGCCACCACCCCGGTGCCGTTCGCCTATACCCTGATCCTACAGCGCACCGTGTATCTGTTCTGCACGCTGCTGCCGTTCGCCCTGGTCGGGGATCTGCACTACATGACGCCGTTTGTCTCGGTCTTTATCTCCTACACCTTTTTGTCGTGGGATTCACTGGCGGAAGAGCTGGAGGATCCCTTCGGCACCGCCGCCAACGACCTGCCGCTGAACGCGATGTGCAATACCATTGAGCGCAATCTGCTCGACATGACCGGTCAACATCCGCTGCCGGAGACGCTGCGTCCGGACCGGTACTTCAACCTGACCTGAGCCCTGCGCACCGGGCAGTTTCCGCTGCCCGGTCATCACTTTCCCGCGCCCATGCGACCCGCCGCGCGGAGGGGGCGATAAAAGCAAAATTTGCAAATAAGTTAAATTTAACACCCGATAGATAACATCAATTATACAGATTTGTGGTGTATGTTATTATTCGGTTAACAAACGCAGTACCTACGCTTTCCCATCGTACTATCCTTGAGAAACAGCATTCTTATCAGGTGACGCCGCGCACACCACGCCTCGTCGCCGGGGCCGTCGCACGCTTTTTTTCCGCCGGCGGCGGCCAGAACAGAGCAGCAGGAGTAAAAAGATGACCAATAAAAGACGCGCGGTTCCCGGTGTTCACCCTTATGACGGTCCGGCAGGCGGGTGGGGCGCGTTGAAGGCGACGGCCATCGCCGTGCGTACCCAGATGGATGCCTTTGAAGCGCCCGCCACGCTGCTGCGAACCAACCAGCCTGACGGTTTCGATTGCCCGGGCTGCGCCTGGCCGGATAAAGAGCATAAATCCACTTTTCAGTTTTGCGAAAACGGCGCCAAAGCTGTGACCTGGGAGGCGACCACCAAACGGGTGACGCCAGCGTTCCTCGCGGCTAACACCGTGACCTCCCTGCTGGCGAAAAGCGATTTTGAACTGGAGGGCTATGGCCGCTTAACACATCCTTTGGTTTACGACCGCGCCAGCGACACGCTGCGCCCGGTGGCGTGGGAAGAGGCTTTCGCCCGTATCGGCGAGATCCTTCGCGGCCTGCAGCCGGATGAAGTTGAATTCTACACCTCCGGACGGGCCTCCAATGAAGCGGCGTGGCTGTTTCAGCTGTTTGCCCGCGAGTATGGCACCAATAACTTTCCCGACTGCTCTAACATGTGCCATGAATCCACCAGCGTGGGCCTGCCGCAGTCGATCGGCATTGGCAAAGGCACCGTTTCCCTCGACGATTTTGACCAGACCGAGCTGGTGATCTCTATCGGCCATAATCCGGGCACCAACCACCCGCGGATGATGGGCACCCTGCATGAGCTTTCCCGCCGCGGCGTGCCGATTATCGTTTTTAATCCGCTGCGTGAGCGGGCGCTGGAGCGTTTTGCCGACCCGCAAAACGTGATGGAGATGGCGACGTATCGCTCGACGCCGATCGCCTCGACCTACTACCAGGTGCGGGCCGGCGGCGACGCGGCGGCGCTGAAAGGGATCGCCAAAGCGCTGCTGCAGCTGGAGGAGGAGCAGGGCCAGGTGCTCGACCACGCGTTTATTGCGCAACATACCCAGGGGTTCGCCGCCTTCGCCGAGGATCTGCACGCCACCCGCTGGCAGGACATTGAGCAGGAGTCCGGCCTGACGCGCGAGTCGCTGACCCAGGTCGCCGTGGCCTATGCCAAATCCAGGGCCACCATCGTCACCTACGGCATGGGGATCACTCAGCATAATAAAGGCACTTCCAACGTCCGGCTGATTGCCGACCTGCTGCTGATGCGCGGCAATATCGGCAAGCCGGGGGCGGGCATCTGTCCGCTGCGCGGCCACTCTAACGTGCAGGGAAACCGCACCGTTGGGATCAGCGAAAAACCTTCCGCGGCCTTCCTCGACAGCCTGCAGCGGGTGATGGGGATCACGCCGCCGCGGCATCATGGTCACGATGCGGTGAAGGCGCTGGAGGCCATGATCGCCGGCGACGCCAAAGCCCTGATCTGCCTCGGGGGCAACTTCGCCGTGGCGATGCCGGATCACGAACGCGCCTTCCCGGCGATGCGCGGCCTTGAGCTCAGCGTGCACGTCGGCACCAAGCTCAACCGCTCGCACCTGCTGACGGCGAAAGAGACCTTTATTCTGCCGTGCCTTGGCCGCACCGAGCTTGACCTGCAGGCCAGCGGCCGACAGTCGATCACCGTCGAGGATTCGATGTCGATGGTGCATGCCTCGTCAGGCAAGCTAAAGCCCGCCTCGCCGACGCTGCGTTCGGAGCCGGCGATTGTCGCCGGTCTGGCGATCGCCACTCTGCCGGCCAGCAAAGTGGACTGGCTGTATCTGGTGGAAGATTACGACCGTATTCGGGAGCTGATCGAACAGACCATTCCGGGGTTCGAAAATTATAACCAGCGCATTCGCCACCCCGGGGGCTTTCGCATGCCGCTGCCGCCGACCGAGCGCATCTGGCCTACCGCCACCGGCAAAGCCATGTTCTCGGTTTTCAAAGGCGTGCATGAGAACGTGGTGGTGGAGGGCGAGGAGGTGATGCGCTTAGTGACCCTGCGCAGCCACGACCAGTACAACACCACCATCTACGCCATGGATGACCGCTACCGCGGCGTCTTCGGCCGCCGCGACGTGCTGTTTATGAACGAGCAGGATATGGCCGCCCAGGGTCTGGAGCATGGCGATCGGGTCGATATCCACACTGCGCTGCCGGGCAGCTCGCTGACGCTCAGAGATATCACGGTGGTGGCCTACGGCATCGCGCCCGGCACCGTCGGCGCCTATTATCCGGAAGCCAACGTGCTGGTGCCGCTGAACTATCTGGATGAAGAGAGCGGGACGCCCTCCTATAAGTCGGTCCCCGTCCGCCTGACGCTGCGCTCGAAAGAGATCCGCCCGCTGTCCGGTGTGCGTTAAAGAAGGAGGGCGTTGGGCGGCGTCGCGCCGTCCTGCGCCCGTCGCCCCCTCGTCTCCTCGCTTGAATTTATCGGTTATGAAACTAACATTCTGGTAACCTGTGCGCGGCCCCGGGGGTGAACGGCGGGGTTCAAACGGGAAAAAGAATGGACATTAAGCAACTCAAGTATTTGATCGCGCTCGATCAGACGCGCCATTTTGGCCAGGCGGCGGCAGCCTGCCATATTACCCAGCCGACCCTCTCCATGCGCATTCGTAATCTGGAAGAGGAGCTGAACCTGACCCTTATCCAGCGCGGCCAGCGCTTCGAGGGTTTTACCCCGGAGGGGGAGCGGATCCTGGCCTGGGCGCGGGCGGTGCTGGCCGCCCATGACGGTCTGGCGGCGGAGGCGGCCATTTGTCGCGGACAGATGGTCGGTCAGCTGCGGGTTGGCATGGTGCCGCTGGCGAGCCTCAATCCGATGCAGCTGATTAAACCTCTCGCGGAGAAATACCCGGCGCTGCAGTTCAGCCTGCTGTCAATGACCTCGGAGCAGATTATCGATGGCGTCAGCCGCAACCAGCTGGACCTGGGGATCTGTTACCTGCAGCATCTGGATGAACGTCTGTTTAAGATCGCCCGGCTGCCGCAAACCCGGATGGGACTGTTGCACGATAAACGCCATTTCGACTTCAGCGACGGGACGCCGGGGTGGGATAGGCTGGCGACGCTGCCCCTTGGCTTTCTGACCAAGGGAATGTACTACCGGGAATCCATTGAAATCAGCTTTAAGGCCAAAGGGCTAACGCCGAAGTCTGTCTTTGAAAGCGATTCGACGTTTCAGATTATCCAGGCGGTGCAGGCGGGGATCTGCTGCGCCATCATGCCGCTCAACAACGGCCTGGAGGCCCTCAGCGACAATCTTGACATCCTGCCCATCGCCGAAAGCCAGGTCGATTCGCAGCTGGCGCTGATTATGCGCCAGCAGGAGCCGGTCTCGACCCTGGCGGAAAAATGCTTTGCCGAGGCGCAGGGGATTTTTGGCTGAGGCCAGCCTCAGATATTTTCCAGTCGAATGCCCCGGGTTCTCGGGCCGAAGATCCCCACCGACAGCATCACCATCAGCATACTGACGACGATAAAGCTAATCACCCCCGGCGTGCCGGCATATTGCAGAATAATGCCGATCAGGATGCTGGTCACCGCGGTCGAGAGCCGGCTGAACGAGTAGCAGAAGCCGACGGCGCGGGCGCGAATATGGGTCGGGAAGACCTCGGCCTGGTAGGCGTGGTAGCTGATGGTCAGCCAGGCGTTGGACCAGGTGATCATAAACCCGCAGATCACCAGCAGAACCGGACTGTTCTGCAGGGCAAACAGGGTGCCGAAGATGACGGTCATCAGCGCGGAGAGGACGATCTGCCACTTGTTCTCAAAGCGATGCACGAAGCGGGTGCAGAACAGGCAGCCCAGCGGATAGGCGAGGGTGATAAAGAAGGCGTACAGCAGACTGTGGGTAATGCTGGCGCCCTGACCGGAGAGCAATGCCGGCAGCCAGTTGCCAAAGCCGAAGAAACCGATCGCCTGGAAGAAATTCATCACCATCAGCATCAGGGTGCGCTGCCGATACTGCGGCGCCCAGATTTCGCGGAAGGTGCCGCGTTTGACGACGCTCTCCGCCGCCTGCGCATGCTTCGGCGACGGCGTCAGGCCGCAGCGGGCTTCCATCGCGCACATCACCGCATGCGCCTCATCATGCCGCCCTTTGGTTTCCAGCCAGCGGGCTGACTCCGGCAGTTTTTTGCGGATAAACCAGATCGCCAGCGAGAACAGCGCGCCGAAGATGATCACCCAGCGCCAGCCGCTGAGGCCGAAGAGGGTGGTTGGCACCAATATCCAGGACATCAGCGCCACCGCCGGAACCGACAGAAACTGGATAAAGAAGGCAAAGGCGAAGGCTTTATTGCGCAGGTGGGTAGGGACCCATTCGCTGAGGTAAGTGTCAATGGTCACCAGCTCAATGCCGAGGCCGATTCCCACCATAAAGCGGAAGAAGATCACCCCTTCCGCGCTGCTCTGGGTCGCCATCAGCAGCGAGAAAAAGCCGTACCAGGCGAGCGCCACCATAAAGGTCAGCCGGCGTCCCAGCTTGTCCGCCAGCGGCGCCAGCAGGCTCGCGCCGATAAACAGCCCCATAAAGGTGGCGGAGGCAAAGGCCGCCTGATCGGCGATGCCAAGGATCCCCGCCGCGCCGGTGTGGAAAATACCCTCCGCCAGCAGGCCCGCGCTAATGTACCCGGTCTGGAACAAGTCGTAGAGCTCGAAGAAGCCGCCGAGAGAGAGCAGGGTGATAAACGACCATAACCCGAAGGAGGCGGGCAACGCGTCAATGCGTCCGGTTAAGCTGGCGTGCGGTTGTCCTGGCGAAGCATAGGGCGTTTCGCCGAGAACCTGGGTGGTAGACATGGTGTTGTGTTCCTCAGGAAGAATGGTTTGCCTGCTAATGTTAAGTGATTGTTAATAGTTTTAAATTTTTAATCTTTAGAGTTAACGGCAATCTTTAGCGCAAGATCGCGCCGTACAGGAGGAAAGTTGAGATTCATGCTGCTTTTCGCCGTACGCCAGGGGAAGAATTGAAGTAAATCACCGTGGACGGCAATGCTCCCCGCCTGGCGTTATCGCGCTGCCCAGGGTCCGGGCCAGACAGAGTAAACGAATCCTCACCGGCGGCGTTTTCCCGCTTTACCCGCTATTACGCCGGGCTATAATGTGCCCACTTTCATACAGGAGTCATGCGTTGGACAGTCATCCTTATTGTTTTTCTCCGGCAAGCTAACGCGACTGTTTTCGCTGCTTGCCGAACCGGCGGGCAGCAATCTTTGATTATCGGATTGCCTCCCTTAATGTAGTGATTCGCGACCGTACGCGAGAGGCACCATTATGTTTCTGTTTCCCACCAGCTTATTTCCTCCACCATCACCCGCCCGCTAATTGCCCGGCGCGGCTGAGCGCGACATCAATAATTTTTGGCTTTCTGTTATCTGGAGGAAGGCGCGATGGTATTTCCTTATATGACACATTTACTCGCGGCGATGCTGCTGGGAGCGCTGATCGGCGCGGAAAGACAGTGGCGGCAACGTATGGCCGGCTTGCGGACCAATGCGCTGGTGGCCACCGGCGCGGCGGTGTTTATTCTTAGCGCGATGTCGGCGTCGCCGGACAGCCCCGGGCGCATTGCGGCGCAGATCGTCTCCGGTATCGGCTTCCTTGGGGCGGGAGTGATTATGCGCGATGGCATGAACGTTCGCGGCCTCAATACCGCCGCCACCCTGTGGTGCTCGGCCGGTATCGGTGTCCTCTGCGGCCTGGGACAGTTCTGGAACGCGACGGCGGCGACGCTGATTATTCTGTGCGCCAATATCCTGCTCCGCGAAGCGGCGCAGCGCATTCATGCCTTGCCGGGCGCCGGAGACGAAGAGAAACGCTATATCTTGCGCGTCACCTGTTTACGCGAGCATGAAAAGGCCGTGCGTCAGCTGCTGCTGAATATTGCTCAGCAGCAGAGGTTCACCCTGCAGGGGCTGCAGTCGGCGGCGGCAGATACGGCGGATCAGCTGGAGATTTGCGCGGAGCTGATTAGCCATAAGCAGCATCACAAAACGCTGGCGCAGATTATGGCGCAGGTGGCCGGCCAGCAGAACGTCACCTCGGTACACTGGCGCGTCGGAGAAGCGTAGAGACAGGCGGCGGGGCAGCAGACATGGCCGCTCGCCGCGCGATTCGCCAAGCCGCGGGAAAGCGGCTAGAATGGCCTCCTGCCGGAGGTTATAAGAATGTTAAATAATGGATGTGTGTCGTCGGGATCTGGCCAGACTATGACGATGGCTGATTTTCGCTTTACCCGCGTGATGGCCGAGCAGGCGGCGCGTGCCCGTCTGACGCTGGACGACGATCAGCTGTCGCTCATCGCCCGCCTCGACGCCCTGGGCCAGCAGCTGTTGTCCGCGCCCGGCACGCCGCAGGGACTGTACGTTTGGGGACGCACCGGGCGAGGGAAAAGCTTTATTCTCGACCACTTTTTTGCCAGCCTGCCGCTCGCCGCCAGGCGTCGGGTCCATTTTCATCACTTCTTCCGCGAACTGCATCAGCGGCTGAATGCCCCCGGCGCGCCCGGCCTGCAGGCGGTGATGATGCAGATGACCTCCGGCTGCCGCCTGCTGTGCTTTGACGAATTTCATCTTCACGACCCCGGCGACGCCATGCTGATGAAGGCGCTGCTGGAACACCTTTTTCAACGGGGCATCGTGCTGCTGGCAACCTCTAACTACCCGCCGGAGATGCTGCTGCCTAATCCGCTGTATCACGATCGCTTTTTACCGTCGATCGCGCTGATCCGCGCCCATCTGGCGGTCGTCGCGCTTAACGGCGAGGAGGATTATCGCGAACGGCACCTGAGCCAGGATAACGCCTTCTGCAGCGGGCGGCTATGGGTTAACCCGAGCGAACAACAGCGTCAGCTGTACGATCTGCCCTCGCTGCCTGCCGAACCGGTTCCGCTGGCGGTAGGCTATCGCACGCTGCAGGCGGCCGCGGCGTCACCCGACTTGCTCCATTTCTCTTTTGCCCAGCTCTGCCAGGCCGCCACGGCGGTGATGGACTATCTGTCGCTCAGCGAACGTTATGCCGTCTGGTTGCTGGACGAGGTGCCGCCGCTGGCCACGGTAGGGCCGGCGGCCCAGCAGCGCTTTATCAACGTGATTGATGTGCTGTATGAAAAGCAGATCCGCCTGCTGCTGGTGACCCGCTGCGACCTGGAGACGCTGGTGGCCGGGGTGGAACTGGAGGATATTCAGCGAACGCGGAGCCGCCTGCAACAGCTGCCGCGGGCGGTATAAAAAAACGCCCCGGCGGGTGCCAGGGCGAGGGGATCACAGGTCGAAACGGTCGAGGTTCATGACCTTGGTCCAGGCGGCGACAAAGTCATGCACCAGCTTCTGCTGCCCGTCGGCGCAGGCGTAGACTTCCGCCAGCGCGCGCAGGACCGAGTTGGAGCCAAACACCAGATCCACGCGGGTGGCGCTGTACTTCGCTTCGCCGGTTTTACGGTCGCTGCCGGTAAACAGCTCCGCCCGATCATCGGCCGCTTTCCAGACGGTGGCCATATCCAGCAGGTTGACGAAGAAGTCATTGCTGAGCACGCCGACGCGGTCGGTAAACACCCCGTGTTTGCTGCCGTCGTAGTTGGCGCCCAGCACGCGCAGTCCACCCACCAGAACCGTCATCTCCGGAGCGGTTAAGGTCAGCTGCTGCGCTTTATCGATCAGCAGCGTTTCCGTCGACACACCGCCCTCGATGCGACGGTAGTTGCGGAAGCCATCCGCCAGCGGCTGCAGCAGGTCAAACGACTCGACGTCGGTCTGCTCAGGCAGGGCGTCGACGCGGCCTGGAGTAAACGGCACGTTGACGCTGACGCCGGCCGCCGCCGCAGCCTGCTCCACGCCGACCACGCCAGCCAGCACGATGATATCGGCCAGCGACGCTTTGCCGGAGGCGCGTTGGATCGCCTGCAGGGTCGGCAGCACCCGACTGGCGATAGCATTGACCGGCCAGTCTTTCTGCGGGGCCAGCGCCAGACGCGCGCCGTTGGCGCCGCCGCGCTTATCACCGCCGCGGAAGGTGGAGGCGGAGGCCCAGGCGACCGACACCAGCTCACTCACCGACAGGCCGGCACCAGCGATGGCGGTTTTCAGGCTGGCGATGTCGTCCGCGCTCGGCTGATGGGTCGCCGCCGGCAGCGGATCCTGCCAAATGAGATCTTCTTTCGGCACTTCCGGTCCGAGGTAACGGGATTTCGGCCCCATATCGCGGTGGGTCAGCTTGAACCACGCCCGGGCGAACGCCTCGTTAAAGGCCTGCGGATCGTTGAGGAAGCGACGGGAGATCTTCTCAAACTCCGGGTCGAAGCGCAGGGTCAGGTCGGTGACCAGCATGGTCGGTTTGCGCTTTTTACCCGGGTTAAACGGATCCGGGATAATTTCCGGCGCGTCTTTGGCTTCGAACTGGATAGCGCCCGCCGGGCTGCGGGTCTGCACCCATTCGTATTTGAACAGGTTCTCGAAAAAGTAGTTGCTCCACTGGGTGGGCGTCTGCGTCCAGACCACTTCAAGACCGGAGGTGATGGCATCCGCGCCTGCGCCGCTGCCGTAGCTGGAGTGCCAGCCCAGACCCTGAGCTTCCAGCGGGGCGGCTTCCGGCTCGGCGCCGACGTGGCTGGTCTCGGCTGCGCCGTGGGTTTTACCCAGGGTGTGGCCGCCGGCGATCAGCGCGACAATCTCTTCATCGTCCATCGCCATATTGCCGAAGGTGGCGCGAATGGCCGCCGCGGCGGACAGCGGCTCGCCGCTGGCGTTAGGGCCTTCCGGGTTAACGTAGATCAGCCCCATTTCGGTGGCGCCGATGGCCTGTTTCGCCAGGCTTTCCGGGTGACGGTGGGCCAGCCACTCTTTCTCATCGCCCCAGTCGACGTCCAGATCCGGTTCCCAGACATCTTCACGACCGGCGCCAAAGCCAAAGGTGCGGAAGCCGGCGTTTTCCAGCGCCACGTTACCCGCCAGCATGTAAAGGTCGGCCCAGGAGATTTTCTGGCCATATTTCTGTTTCACCGGCCACAGCAGACGGCGGGCTTTATCGAGGCTGACGTTATCAGGCCAGGAGTTCAGCGGCGCAAAGCGCTGCTGTCCACGACCCGCGCCGCCGCGACCGTCAACGGTGCGGTAGGTGCCGGCGCCGTGCCAGGCCATACGAATAAACAGACCGATATAGCTGCCCCAGTCTGCCGGCCACCACTCTTGCGAATCGGTCAGCAGCGCTCTGAGGTCAGCCTTCAGCGCGGAGTAATCGAGCTTTTTAAACTCTTCCCTGTAGTTAAAATCCTCACCCAACGGGTTGGAACGACTGGAGTGCTGGTTCAACAGATCGACACGCAGCTGGTTAGGCCACCAGTCGCGGTTGCCGGTGCCGCTGCCGGCGCTCTGCTTGGGCGTCTCGGCGTGGAAAGGGCACTTTCCGGCGGATGCGTTGTTGGATGGGTCGTTAGACGTGCTCATATCAGGCTCCGTTTGCTTTTGTGAATGCCGTTACGATATACACTGCTACCAATAAGCGATATTTGAATGAGTCTACGGATTTAATAGCTAATTCCGTTCAACGAAGGGCGAAACACCCTCTTATATGCCCTGGCGGATCCAGGGGTAAAAAATAAACCTCATCATTAACCATAGTCGTAACGAGACGGCAAAGGAAACGATCTGTATCAAACGGGCAGAAGGAATGCTAATTGTTTGAGATATGACAATTTTACTATGAGAAAAGGATGAGGGTTTTCCGCTGCGCGAGCGTAACGAATGCCCGGCGCAGGGGTTGTTGGCAGACGCAGAATAAGCTAATACTTAGACACCATGTGACTGGCGCTAAAGACAGAATACTGTTGGGGAGCATGGTCAACGTCGCCGCGCGCCTGGGCATTACCGCTATCTGGAGATAAGTTATGCCTGAATTAGCTTCTTTAATGGCCTTTGCCGCGGTGGCGCTGGGGTTAGTGTTAACCCCTGGCCCCAATATGATGTATCTCACTTCGCGTTCGATTTGCCAGGGAAAACGCGCTGGCTTTATCTCCCTTGCCGGGGTGGCCGTGGGTTTTTTCTTCTATATGTTGTGTGCCGCTTTCGGCATTACCGCGTTGGTTTTCGCGGTCCCTTATGCCTACGATGCATTGCGTTTGTGCGGGGTCGCTTATTTGCTCTATCTGGCGTGGCAGGCGATTAAACCGGGAGGGCGGCCGATATTCGCGGCGCGCGACTTACCCGCCGACAGTGGGCGTAAGCTGTTTCTGATGGGATTTATCACCAGCCTGGCGAACCCCAAAGTTGCCATCCTGTATTTGTCCCTGCTGCCGCAATTTATCACCCCCGGACTCGGCAGCGTGCTCAGCCAGTCGTTAATATTAGGCTGTACCCAGGTATTAATCAGCGTGGCGGTGAACGGCCTGATTATCTTGCTGGCCGGGCAGGTGGCGCTTTTTCTTGGTCGGCGGCCGGGCTGGCAACAATTTCAACGCTGGCTGATGGCGACGGTACTGGCCGGGATGGCGGTTAAGATCGCTTTTGAGGCCAGAAAATAACCGGGTTTACCGGGGAAAGGGGAGCCAGCGAGACCTGTCGCTGGCCAACCTCGCGCCCTGATGCCTTTCTCTCACTGCGCAAGGCTCTCCACGCTCTAACATGCTGATACATTTCTGCCAGATCATTAGCAACCTTTCAGTAGGGCTAACGCCGCGATAAGGCTATGCTTCCCGGCCGTTACGCCGTTGGTTTTTCCCGTGATCCAGGTGATGTACCGCTAATGCCCCTTTTGAGAGATGAAATTCGCGACCACTCCGCGGAAGAGATGCTGTTTATCCGCCGGGCCGCAATCGCCTTTCTGCTGGTGGTGGTCTGCTTTGGCGTGCTGATTTTCAACCTCTACCATCTGCAGGTGGAGGAGCACGATTTCTACCAGACCCGCTCCAACCAAAACGATATCAAAATGCTGCCCATCGCCCCCAGCCGCGGGCTGATATTCGATCGCAACGGCATTCCGCTGGTACAGAATATTACCCTGTATCGCCTGCAGGTGATCCCGAGCAAAATTCCCGATATGGCCGCGCTGCTGCAAAGCCTGACGCCGATTGTCGACCTGACGCCGGACGACATCGCCAGTTTCCGCGACGATATGCACCACAGCAGCCGCTATAAAGCGGTTACCCTCAAGTCCGACCTCAGCGACGTAGAGGTGGCCCGCTTCGCGGTCAACGAATTCCGTTTCCCCGGGGTGACGGTGGAGAGCTACCAGCAGCGTGAATATCCCTACGGCGCAGAGCTGGCGCACGTGGTGGGCTATGTGTCGAAAATCAACGACAGCGACCTGCAGCGGCTGGCGAAAGACGGTGAAGAGGAGAACTATGCTGCCGACCACAATATCGGCAAGCAGGGGATCGAAGGCTATTACGAAAAAGCGCTCCACGGCACCACCGGCTACCAGGAGGTGGAGGTGGATAACCACGGTCGGGTGGTACGTCTGCTGAAAGAGGTACCGCCGGTAGCCGGGAAAAACCTTTACCTGACCCTTGACCTGCACCTGCAGCAGTATATCGAGTCGGTGCTGAAGGGGCAGCGCGCGGCGGTGGTGGTGGTCGATCCCCGGGATGGCGGGGTACTGGCGATGGTCTCCAGCCCCAGCTACGATCCTAACCCGTTCGTCAAAGGCATCGGCTTTCAGGCCTATAAATCGCTGCTGGATAACCCCGACCGACCGTTAATCAACCGTGTCACCCAGGGGCTGTATCCCCCGGCCTCGACGGTGAAGCCCTATATGGCGCTCTCGGCGCTCTCCGCGGGCGTGATCACGCCGAATACCACCTTCTTCGGGGCGCCGACGTGGACGCTGCCGGGCACGCAACGCCGCTATCGCGACTGGCTGAAAACCGGCCACGGCATGCTCAACGTCACCAAAGCCATTGAAGAGTCCGCAGACACCTTTTTCTACCAGGTGGCCTTCGAGATGGGTATCGACCGGATCCATGAGTGGCTGAGCAAGTTCGGCTACGGCCAGTCTACCGGCATCGATCTCAATGAGGAGTATGCCGGGGTGCTGCCGAGCAGGGCGTGGAAGCAGCGGGTGCATAAAAAGCCCTGGTATCAGGGGGATACCATCTCCGTCGGCATCGGCCAGGGATACTGGATCGCCACCCCCATCCAGATGGTGAAAGCGCTCACCACGCTGCTGAACAACGGCAAGGTGCAGGATCCGCATCTGCTCTATTCGATGAAGCAGGGCAATCATGTGGAACGTTATCAGCAGCCGGCGAACCTGCCGCAGGTCGGCGATCCGAAATCCCCGTACTGGGGCATTGTGCGCAACGGCATGTATGGGATGGCGAATCTGCCCAACGGCACCGGCTATAAACTGTTCCATACCGCGCCGTATCAAATTGCGGCAAAGTCCGGGACCTCGCAGGTGTTCAGTCTGAAGCAAAACCAGACCTATAACGCCAAAATGATCCCGGTGCGTCTGCGCGACCACATTTTCTATACCCTCTTTGCCCCTTATCAGCATCCGAAGGTGGCGATGGCGCTGATCCTGGAGAACGGCGGCGGGGACGGAGTGGTGGCCGGACCGACGGCGCGCGCCATCCTGGACCATATTTTTGTCCCGCAGCAGGCGCCGGCGGCGGCCGCCGACGTGCCGCAGCGGGAGAGCGCGGACGCCCAGTAAGCGGCAGGACTTATTCCGCAGGCGCATCGTTCATAGAAATTGGTTATTTGTCCCCTTATCTTCCCGGCGGCATAGTATTTTTAAGGAACATGACGAGTGAGGAGGAAGGGTGACACGTAAGCGATTATTGCTGGTTCAGACCGGGACGCCCCCGGCAGCCATCCGCGAGGAGCATGGCGATCTGCCGCGCTGGTTCCGCACGCTGCTGGCGCCATGGCAGGCGCAGCTCACCGCGGTACGGGTGTTTGAGGACGAGCCGCTGCCGGCGCCGGATCGCCAGACGGTGGCGGTGCTGACCGGCTCCTGGGCGATGGTGTCCGACCGCCTGGCGTGGAGCGAACGGACCGCCGACTGGATCCGTCAGGCGGTGGCTATCGGCATGCCGCTGTTCGGCGTTTGCTATGGCCATCAGCTGATGGCTCATGCCCTGGGTGGCGAGGTGGCGTATCATCCAGCCGGACGGGAAAGCGGCAGCCAAACCGTTTCGCTATCGCCGTGGGGTGTCGACGACCCGCTGCTCCGGGACCTGCCCGCCGCCTTTCCCGCGCATCTGAGCCATATGCAAACCATTACCCGCCTGCCGGAGGGGGCCACGGTGCTGGCCGCGTCCGCTCACGACCCCCACCAGATCGTGCGCTACGGGCCGCATGCGGTCTCCACGCAGTTTCACCCGGAGTTCACCGCGCCGATTGCCCGCGCGCTGATCCGCTACCGGGAGGCGGTGCTGCAGGCAGAGGGCATCGACCCGCAGCGGTTATACAATGAGGTGCAGGAGAGCCCGCAGGCCGCGGCAATCCTCACGCGCTTCGTCAGCGCCTTTCTGCCCCCTGATGCACCCGGCCATTAATCCCCTGCAGTGAACAGCACCCGCCAGCGGCGACGCCGGCGGGACATCTCGTGGGCCAGGTCAACGACCGCTTCGACGCGCAGCGCGTCAGCCGCCTGCGCCGTCAGCTCCGGTAAAGCATACTTCTGACGCAGGGCGACCAGCGCCTGCGCCTCGGGCGGCGTCCGGGCGCGGACCTGTGCGGCCAGGCGCTGCTGTAGCGGCCTGAAGGCCGCCTCATCCAGCGGCGGCAGCTGGCGCAGAAAGGTTTTGCAACAGCGCAGCAGTTCCACGGCGCGGCGATCCGGGGACTGGAGCGCCATCAGCAGCCCGTCGCGATCGGCGACGCGCTGATAGCGGCAGCTCACCACATAGCCAATCTGCTGCTCTACCCGCAGGCGCTGGAAGAAGAGCGGTTCGCAGCGCTGCGCCAGCACCCGAAGAGCCGCCAGCGAGGCGCCATCCGGCAGCGGAATAAAGACCAGCAGCGCCGTATCGCCCCCGGGGAAAGCCAGCCGTTCGACGCCGCGCCGGCAGGGGCCGGGGAGGCTGCCCGGCGGGTTGACCGGGACGGTAAGCAGGCTCAGCTGGCGCGCGACCCACCGCGCATCCTCCGCGCTGCCGCCGGCCAGGGCCGCCAGCCAACCAGCCTGATGCTCTGATGTGGCCAACCGTTCGGGGAGCTGGGCCATGAGATGACGGATAGCAATACTCTCCGGCGGCGGGGTCAGCGGGTCGGCCGGGAGCGCGAGCTGCCGCACGATGGCCTGCAGAATAGCCTCCGGCCGCCGGCCGGCAGCTGGCAACTGCAGGAGCAGCTGCCAGCTGCCGTCGACGCGATGCCACTCGCCGTGGCCCCCGGCGTGGCGCAGCGCGGCGAGCAGCGGGCGCAGCTGTTCCCCGCGCGCCAGCCCCTCGGCCTGAGTGGGCGAGCAGGAGAAGGGCGGTCGGAGCAGGAGCCTCGGCGGCTCTCCCGGTGACGGGAGGTGGAGCAGCGGCGCGGCTTGCGCCGGGCTTTCGGCCACGAGGCCGCCAGCGGCTTGTGGATAAAAAGCGAATTTCAGCGCCGGGGCAGTGACCGGGCGGCGGCGCCAGCGGCTGAGCGGCAGGCTAAAGCCCTGGGTGGCAACAGGCTCCCCTGGGGAAAGGGTCTGGCAGGCCAGGCTGACCGTAGGGGCGGCCTGCAGGGCGGCGCAAAAATCGGCGAACCCGGCGGGCGGCGCGCCGGGGGCAAAGCCGAATGCCCGCTGGCGCAGCTGATCGAGGGGCGACAGCGCCTGAAAACGGCGCCGGGAGAGCTGATAGTAGTGTTGCTGCTGGTCTGGCGTCGTCCGCTGTAGCGCCTGCAGCCAGTGGGTTATCTGCCGGTCGACCTGTTCCGGCTGGTCGCTGGCGAAGACCAGCGCCAGCCAGCCGAGGTGCCGATCCTGATACAGCCAGTTCAGCGCTACCTCTTGCGCCTGACCACGCTGGCGCAGCCCGGCCATCAGGCTGCCGGGGGCTTCATCGAGCAAAAACTCGCGCAGTAAGGTGACGTTGTCACTTAAGGCGAACAGCGGACAGCGCCACAGGGCGGGCTGGGCGTCGACCACCAGCTGCAGTTCAGTGGTCTCGTCCAGGCGCAGCGGCGGCGCCGGCGGCGGAGCCTCGCCTGCGGCAAGCCCGGCGGCGAAACGGACCGCCAGCTCGCCGAGCGACTCCAGCGACTGCGGCCCCTGCAGCCAGAGCTGCATCCGCCGGGCGACGTAATGGGTGTGGTGAAAATCGCGTAAGGCCGTCTGCAGTGCAGGGAGATCGCCCGCCAGCGCGTCGGCGCTGCCTACCTGAAAGCGGCGAAACGCCGCGGGCGCGTTGGCGGCGTGACGCACGGCGGCTTCCCGGCGCGACGGCTCATGCTGCTGGATAAGGCGGTACTCGGCGTCAATCACCGCCACTTCGCGCTGAATATCTTCCCTGAGCAGCCGCGGCGCCTGCAGCATCTCCTGTAGACGCGCGACACCGTCAGCCAGACCATCGGCGGCGACCTCGAAAAAAAACGCGCTATGGCGGGCCAGGGTGGTGGCATTCACGCTTCCGCCCTGGCGCTGCACCCAGCCCATCAGCCGGTCATCATCCCGGTAGCGCTCACCGCCGTAAAACAACAGGTGTTCCAGCAGGTGCGCCAGCCCGGGGAAGCGCGACGGTTCGTGGTGGCTGCCGGCGGCGACCCGCGCCAGGGCCGCCGCGCGTTCGGCCTGCGGCTGATGGACCAGGGTGGCCTGCAGGCCGCCCGGCAGCGTGACGGTGCGGGTCGCCAGCGTCATTACAGGTCCCGGGTTTTGTAGATCAGCTGCGAGCTGGCCCGGTTGCGGAACTGCAGCTGGCTGACTTTTATCTCGCTGCAGGCCGCTTCGCGCCGGGCGTCGAGGATTTTGTGATGATGCGGGGATTTGCTGCACACCGGGTCGGCGTTATCGGCGCTGCCGGTCAGCATAAAGGCCTGGCAGCGGCAGCCGCCGAAGTCTTTCTCTTTTTCATCACAGGAGCGGCACGGCTCCGGCATCCAGTCATACCCGCGGTAACGATTGAAGCCGAACGAGTCATACCAGATCGACTCCAGACTCTGCTCCAGCACCGACGGAAACGCCACCGGCAGCTGGCGCGCGCTGTGGCAAGGCAGGGCGGTGCCTTCCGGGGTGACGCTGAGGAAAATCGATCCCCAGCCGCCCATGCAGCCTTTCGGCCGCTCTTCGTAATAGTCCGGGGTGACAAACAGCAGGTTGGTGAGGTTGCCGCTGGCGGCCATTTTCTGCCGGTAGTCGGCGACCACCTGCTCGGCGCGGGCGATCTGCTCCCGGGTCGGCAGCAGCCCCTCGCGATTGAGGAACGCCCAACCGTAGAACTGGCAGGTGGCCAGCTCAACGTCATCCGCTTCCAGCTCAATGCACAGCGCGATAATTTTATCCAGCTGATCGATGTTGTGCCGGTGCAGAACGAAGTTGAGCACCATCGGATAGTCGCGCGCTTTCACCGCTCTGGCCATCGCCAGCTTCTGCTGGAAGGCTTTTTTGTTGCCTGCCAGCGCGGCGTTGAGCACTTCATCGCTGGCCTGGAAGCTAATCTGGATATGGTCCAGCCCGGCCTCGCTGAAGGCGTCGAGTTTGCTCTCCGTCAGCCCTATCCCGGAGGTGATCAGGTTGGTATAAAACCCGAGGTCGCGCGCGGCGCGGATCAGCTCCGGCAGATCCTTACGGGTCAGCGGTTCGCCGCCTGAAAAGCCCAGCTGTACGCTGCCCATCGCCCGCGCCTGGCGAAAGACCTCGATCCATTGTTCGGTGGTCAGCTCTTTTTCCTGTTGGGCGAAGTCCAGCGGATTCGAACAGTAGGGGCACTGCAGCGGGCAGCGATAGGTTAGCTCCGCCAGCAGCCACAGCGGCGGATTGACGGCGGGTTTATGCTGGCTCACGGCAGGTGATCCACTTCTGTTGACAGGCTATCTGCAGGAACTCGATGACGTCGTCATCAACGCCCCCGGCTTCCGGGAAGCGTTCGTTGAGCATGGCGATAATCGCCGCGACGTCGCGCCGGCCGTCCACCAGCTCGAGGATCGCCGCGGCGGTCTCATTGAGTTTGGCCATTCCCTCCGGATAGAGGATCACATGGCTCTCCTGGGCGGCTTCCCACTGCAGGCGGTAGCCGCGACGAAAGGCGACGATGGAGGTTTTTTGCATGGTTACACCAGTCGGGTCGTGTGCCAGGCCGCCTTGTCGGTGACCGTATGATAGGGCGGGCGCTGCAGGGCATAGGCCATGGTCATGGCGTCGAGCATCGACCATAAAATGTCGAGCTTAAACTGCAGGATCTCCAGCATCCGGTTCTGTTTTTCAGCGCTGTCGCAGTAGGCCTTCGCCAGCGCCAGGCCATGCTCCACGTCGCGGTTGGCCTGGCTCAGACGGCTGCGGAAGTAAAAATAGCCTTCCTCTTTGATCCACGGGTAGTGCTGCGGCCAGCTGTCGAGGCGCGACTGATGGATCTGCGGGGCAAACAGCTCGGTCAGGGAGCTGCAGGCCGCCTCCTGCCAGCAGGCGCGACGGGCGAAGTTAAGATAGGCATCCACCGCGAAGCGCACGCCGGGCAGCACGTGGCGCTCGCTGAGCAGATCGTCGCGGCTCAGACCGACCGCTTCCCCCAGCCGCAGCCAGGCTTCAATCCCGCCGTCCTCGCCGTGGCTGCCATCGTGGTCGAGGATCCGCTGCACCCATTTGCGCCGGGTCTGCGCGTCCGGGCAGTTGGCCATGATCGCCGCGTCTTTCAGCGGGATAGTGGTCTGGTAATAAAACCGGTTCGCCACCCAGCCCTGAATTTGCTCGCGGGTCGCGTCGCCGTTATGCATGGCGATGTGGTAAGGGTGGTGAATATGGTAGAAGGCGCCTTTGGCCCGCAGGGCCGCTTCAAAGGCCTGCGGCGACAGCGTGTCGGTGATCAGCATGCGATATCCTGAAGGGTGATAGCCATCCCGTCCCAGCTCACTTCAATCCCCTGCTGCGTCAGCGCCTGACGCTGGGGAGAGTGCTCGTTAAGGATCGGGTTGGTGTTATTGATATGAATAAGAATTTTGCGTTTTGCCGGCAGGGAGGCCAGCAGGGCCATCATCCCGTGCTCATCGCCGAGCGCCAGGTGGCCCATATCGCGGCCGGTATTGCGCCCGACGCCGGCGGCCTGCAGTTCGTCATCCTGCCAGACGGTGCCATCGATCAGCAGACAGTCCGCTTTTTGCAGCCAGGGCAGAATGGTCTCATCCGGCTCACCGAGCCCCGGAGCGTAGAACAGCGTCTGCCCGTTGCGGCGGTTTTCGATAAACAGCGCCACGTTATGGCCCGGCAGCGGCCGGTCGCGATACGGCGAATAGGGCGGCGCGTTGCTGGCGATAGGCACCGCGGTAAACCGCAAATCAGGACAGGCGTCAACGGTAAAAGGCTGCTGCGGCGCGATGGGGTGATGCACCAGGCCGCCGTTCCAGTGGCGCAGCATGGTAAACACCGGGAAGCCGGTGGAGAGATCCTCATGGACCTCCGGGGTGCACCACACCTGATGCGGGCAGCCTTCGCGCAGGCTGAGTAACCCGGTAGTGTGGTCGATCTGGCTGTCGGTGAGAATAATGCCGCCGATATGCGTTCCGCGCAGCACGCCGGTTTTATTTAACTCGGGCGTGTGGGCAATCTGCTGGCTGATATCCGGCGAGGCGTTGCACAGCACCCACTCTTGACCGTTATCGCTGACGATGATCGACGACTGGGTGCGGGCGCTGGCCTGGATCGTGCCGTCGCGCAGACCCTGACAGTTGGCGCAGTTGCAGTTCCATTGCGGGAAACCGCCGCCGGCGGCGGAACCGAGGACTTTAATGAACATGAAGACGGACCGGGTAATGAAAAAAGAGGCCCGCGCGAACGGCGGGCGGGGCGATTAGCGGTTAGAAATGTACAGCGTCACTTCCAGACCGAGACGTAAATCGATAAAAGCAGGTTTCTTCCACATGTTTTGTTCCTCTTAAAAATGACGACAGGCCTCACGGATAATGCAGGATCTGTGACGGCCGCCGCATATTGCGCTTCACCGGGAGAGAGATCAACCCGGAATCTGTAAGGAATTAACTTTATGTTTACAATATAACCTATTGTTGCCAAACATTTTTTAATACCCGCAGCCAGTTACGCCACAGCAGCTTATCCAGCACCAATTGATCATAGCCGCTGTCACGCAAGGCATTGATAAGCCGCGGTAAGCCGGCCACATCCCCCAGCGCGTCCGGCAGGGTGACGCCGTCAAAATCCGAGCCAAGGGCCACATGATCCTCACCCATTATGTTAATAAGATAGTCGATATGCCGGATGATGGTGGCGAAGGGCGTGTCGCTATCGCGCCGTCCGTCGGCGCGCAGGAAGGCGTTGCCGAAATTAACGCCCACCACGCCGCCGCTGTCGCGGATCGCCCGCAGTTGCCGATCGGTCAGGTTGCGCGGCTGTGGGCACAGGGCGTGGGCATTGGAGTGGGTGGCCACCAGCGGGGCGGTGGAGTGACGGGCGGTATCCCAAAAGGCCTGTTCATTCATATGTGAAACATCGATCTGCATCTTCAGGGTGTTGGCCTGGGCAATGAGCGCGATACCCTCGCCGGTAAGACCCGGCCCGCTGTCCGGACTGCCGGGAAAGGCGCCGGTGACCCCGCAGCCGAAGCGATTGGCGATGTTCCAGAACGGACCTATGCTGCGCACCCCGGCGCGATAAAAGTCCTGCAGATCTTCGCCCTGGGCGTCGAACCCGCCGGCGCCTTCGATGTGCGCCACCATCGCCAGCGCATTATCCTGACGGCAGCGTTCGATATCCGCCGCGCTCAGGCACAGCCGCGCGCGGCTGGCGTCATGGGCGCAAATCGCCTTGAGGATAGCCAGCTGCTGCCAGAGGATCGTTAATGGGTCCCACGCCTGACTGGCGTACTGGGGCGCCACGCGGGCGATATACTCCTGCGGCGGTACAAAGAGGGCGAACAGGCCGCCGGCCAGACCGCCCTGGCGAATACGCGGATAATCGAGGTGGCCGTTCTCTATCCCGGCAAAGAAAGCGTTCACCGGATCCTCGCGATGGTGAAGCCAGAGATTCAGCAGCAGGTCATTGTGACCATCAAAAATCGCCACAGCGGGCTCCTGGGTTATCAGGTGGTAAAAATGGCTGTCACGGTAGCGGATTTATGCCCGTGGGCAAGCAGAAATTCACAAGCCAGCAACAATTGCCAACATTGATTATGTATCACACTGTATCCCGCGGCGGATCGCTGACATGAAGAGATAAAAACGGCCCTTGTCGGGCACACGGCGGATACAAATTTCCGCTTAACTGGTTACGTACTCTCTTGATGACGATAAAAGGTGACAAAGCGATGAACAGATTATCCCTGATCCGGTATACCAGCGCCGCGGCGCTGGGGTTATCCACCCTGTGGTCCGCTGCCGTTTGCGCCGCTGAAGACGCGGGGGCGTTCGACAAGATCCACCAGATCCACGCCGGCGATCTGAATATTGGCTACGTGGATATCGGCCCGCGCGACGGCCAGCCGGTGATTCTGCTGCACGGCTGGCCCTACGATATTCAGAGCTATGCCCAGGTGGCGCCGGCTTTAGCGCAGAAGGGCTACCGGGTGATTGTGCCGTATCTGCGCGGCTACGGCACCACCCGTTTCCTCTCCGCCAGCACGCCGCGTAACGGTCAGCCGTCGGCGATGGCGGCCGATATTGTCCATCTGATGGATGCCCTGAACATCAGGCAGGCGGATCTGGCCGGCTTTGACTGGGGGGCGCGCACGGCGGATATCGTCGCCGCGCTGTGGCCGCAGCGGGTGAAATCCCTGGTCTCGGTGAGCGGGTATCTGATCAGCAGTCAGCATATTGGCGAAAAACCGCTGCCGCCGCAGGCGGAGCTGTCGTGGTGGTATCAGTTCTATTTTGCCACTCCGCGCGGGGAAGCCGGTTACCGGCAGAACACCCATGACTTTGCGAAATTTATCTGGCATCAGGCGTCGCCGCAGTGGCCATTCAGCGACGCAACCTTTGCCAAAACCGCCCGGGCGCTGGATAACCCGGACCACGTGGCGATCACCATCAGCAACTACCGCTGGCGCCTGGGACTGGAGAAGGGGGAAGCGAAGTATGCCAGCTATGAACAACGGCTGGCGGCGCTGCCGCCGATTACGGTGCCCACCATCACTCTGGAAGGGGCGAATAACGGCGCGCCGCATCCGGCTCCCGCCAGCTACCGGACCAAATTTACCGGTAAATATGAGCACCGGGATCTGCAGGGGCCGGTGGGCCATAACCCGCCGCAGGAGGACCCGACGGCGTTTGTGCAGGCGGTGGTGGACGCCGATCGTTTGTAACCCGCGCCTTGCCGGCGGCGCGACGTTGCGCTTCCGGCAACACGGCTTATGCTTGTGAAGAGTCTATTTTGCCGCAGGAGCAGCCTTTGGAGCGTATTGACCACATCCTGGTCGTCGATGACGACCGCGACATCCGGGAACTGATTGTCGACTATCTGGTAAAATCGGGATACCGCGCCAGCGGCGCGGCGAACGGCAAAGCCATGTGGTCGGTGCTCAAAAACCATCAAATCGACCTGATTGTGCTGGATATCATGATGCCGGGGGAGGATGGCTTAACGCTCTGTCGCCAGCTGCGCGCAAACCCGCAACAGGATATCCCGGTGCTGATGCTCACCGCCCGCACCGACGACAGCGACCGGATCCTCGGCCTTGAGATGGGGGCTGACGACTATCTGGTGAAGCCCTTTGTGGCCCGCGAACTGCTGGCGCGCATCAAAGCCATTTTACGCCGCACCCGGGCGCTGCCGCCCAACCTGCAGATCACCGAGGCGGGCAGGCTGATCGCGTTTGGCGACTGGCTGCTCGATACCGCCGCCCGCCATCTGCTGGACGACAGCGGGGCGATTGTCGCCCTCAGCGGGGCGGAGTATCGACTGCTGCGGGTGTTTCTCGACCACCCCCAGCGGGTGCTGAACCGCGATCAGCTGCTCAATCTGACCCAGGGACGCGACGCCGAACTGTTTGAACGGTCAATCGACCTGCTGGTGAGCCGACTGCGTCAGCGCCTGCGGGATGATGCCCGCGAGCCGGCCTACATTAAGACGGTGCGCAGCGAGGGCTATGTGCTGTCGGTCCCGGTCTCCATCCGCGAGAGGCATGAATGAGGTTCTGGCCCGCCTCGCTGCAGTCGAGGCTGATGGCGCTGCTGTTTCTGGCGCTGCTGCTGGCGAATACCTTAACCCTGTCGCTGCTGTTTTATGAGCGTATGAGCAGCGCCCGCAGCGTGATGCTGGGCAATCTGGCGTCGGATGTCGCCACCAGCGTGGCGATCCTCGACCGTCTGCCGCCCGCTGAACGCCCGCAGTGGCTGCCGAAGCTGGCGCGCGGCAACTACCGCTATCAGCTGGACGCCGGCGAGCGCGGCGACTATCCGGACAGCTGGCGCGCCCGGGACGCGGCGCGCTCCCTGCAGGAGGCGTTGAGCGCGCAGTATCCGGTGAGTATTGTGGCGATCCCCGGTCCGCGGCAGCATATCCAGGCCCATATTACCCTCCACGATGGCGCCCCCTTAACCCTCGACCTGTGGCCGAAACTACCGCCCATCGCCCGCTGGCTGCCGGTGGTGCTGATCGCTCAGTTTGTCCTCCTGCTGGCCTGCGCCTGGTACGCGGTTCGCCAGGTACTGCAGCCCATCACTCGCTTTACCCATGCGGTGAATGCGCTTGAGCCGGCCAGCGACACGGCGGGAACCATGGCCGAGCAGGGGCCGGAGGAGGTGCGCCGTGCCGCCCGCGCGTTTAACGCGATGCAGACCCGCATCCACGATCATCTGCAGGAGCGGGCGCGGATCCTCGCCGCCATCTCCCACGATCTGCAAACCCCGATCACCCGGATGAAGCTGCGGGTGGAGATGGCCGACCAGCCTGAACTGCGCGACAAACTGCTGCAGGATCTCGACAATATGACCCGCCTGGTGCGCGAAGGTATCGCCTTCGCTCGCACTTCGCAGCCGCTGGAGGAGGCGCGCCAGCGGCTGAACCTTGACGCCTTTCTCGACAGCATCGCCTGCGATTATGCCGATGTCGGCCGGCCGGTGCGGTTTTGCCCCGAGGCGCGCGCCGGAGTGGTGTGGATCCCACCGCAGGCCCTGCGCCGGGTGATGACCAACCTTATTGATAACGGGCTGAAATTCGGCGCCACGGTAACGGTCGCCCTGAACCGCGACGCCGCCGGGGATATCATCATTCATGTGCTGGATGAGGGGCCGGGGATCCCTGAGGCGTCGCTGCAGGCGGTGCTGCAGCCGTTTTATCGCCTGGAGGACTCGCGCAATCGCGATACCGGCGGCACCGGCCTGGGGCTGGCGATCGCCGCGCAGCTGGTCAGCCAGATGAACGGCACGCTGCGCCTGGCCAATCGCCCGCAGGGCGGTCTGGATGCCAGCGTGCGTCTCGCCGCGCAGGGATTGTATCCTGCTGTATCTCCGGCGCAGATAGAAAACTAAACCGACAATTCTCCCGCTTTCCCGACACATCCGCCCTACATCCCCTTGCTGTAATGTTGTGGCTGCCACCTTCGGCAGCGATGGCATAATGAGGAGAAGGCGATGTCGATATTCATTGCATTTTTGGGCGGGATGTTAACCCTGCTAAGCCCCTGCACGCTGCCGGTGATCCCGCTGCTGTTCGCCAGCGTCCGGGGCCGCCGGGGGCAACTGGCGATCATGCTGGCGGGCATGGCGCTGATGTTTGGCGCTGTGTCGTGGCTGGTGACGGTCGCCAGCGGTTGGGTCGTGAATCTGACGCTGGCTGGGCGCGGCCTGGCGCTGGCGTTCTTCGCCCTTGTCGGGCTGAGCCTGCTTTCGCCGCGCGTCGCGCAGCGGCTGACGTCACCCCTGGTGGCGCTGGGGAATCAGCTTAACGACGCCAGCTCACGCCAGCGCGGCTGGATCGGTTCGCTGCTGGCCGGGCTGGCGGTGGGTCTGCTGTGGGCGCCATGCGCCGGGCCGGTACTGGGGGCGATACTGAGCCTGGGTTTTGTGCATCCGGTCCAGGCGACCACCGGCGGGTTGCTGTTAGCCTACGGCGGCGGCGGGGCGCTGATGTTATTCCTGCTCGGGTGGTGCGGCGCGGCGTTGATTGCCCGTCTGCGTCGCGGGCTGGCGTTCGGCGAACGGCTGCGCCGGCTGGCGGGGGTGGCGATGCTGGCCTCGGTGGCGCTGATCGCCAGCGGCGGCGACCGCTATTTGCAAAGCGCGGGAGGATGGAGTCAGGCGCTGGAGCAGCGGCTTGCCGCCCGTCTGCCGCAGCCAACGCAGAAAACGGTTCTGCAACCGATCGCGACGCCCGAGCCCAGCAGCGCGATGCCTTCGCTGGCGGGGGGCAGCGCATGGCTCAATAGCCCGGCGTTAACCCCGGAGCGTCTGAAAGGCAAAGTGGTGCTGGTGGACTTCTGGACCCGGGAGTGCATCAACTGTCAGCATACCCTGCCTTACGTGCGCGACTGGGCGAACAAATACCGCGCGGCCGGGCTGGTGGTGATTGGCGTTCATACCCCGGAATATCCCTGGGAGCGTTCGCTACCGCTGCTGCGCGAGGCGGTGAAGGACTGGCGGATAACCTACCCGGTGGTGGCGGATAATGAGTACGCCATCTGGAACGCCTTCGGCAATCAGTACTGGCCGGCGCATTACATTTTCGACGCACGTGGGCAACTGCGCTATACCGCCTTCGGCGAAGGGGATTATGCCCGCCAGGAGCAGGTGATCCAGCAGCTGCTGCAGGAGAGCAAAGCCTGACCCGCGGACGTCGGTGACTGCCGGACGGTTCCCTTTATCCCTTATGCCCATTGCCGGGCGGCGCTGCGCCTGCCCGGCCTACAGGAGTGTGCAGGGAGAATGTAGGCCCGGTAAGGCGCAGCCGCCACCGGGCATCGAAGCGGGA